>JBFWRA010000001.1:0-20788 GCA_050249155.1 Isosphaeraceae bacterium
CCAGGGTTCCGGGATCGAGGTCCGCCGAGGGGTCTCGGATCTGAAAGAGCCTGAGAGCCTTGATCCGGCGATCGACGCGGGGGCAGACCAGGGTTCGCCCGGCGTCGAGCGTCGCCTCGATCAGCCGACGCGTCGGGATCTCCTCGGGAAAGGCCCGGACGTAGAGCAGCACCGTGCTGGCCTGGGCGCGCCCTTCAAGGTTCTCGAATCGGATCCAGAGCGCGGCGTCTTGCTCGTCGCGCGCGGTCGGGGAAAGCCCGAGAACACGTTGGACCATCAGCCGACGGAGCCGTCGTTTCGCGGTGGTGGGGTCCAAGGCTCCGTCCGAATCTCAGGGCCATTGAGGGGACGAAAAAGCCCGCGACCGCGTCGGTTTCTCGACGGGGCGCGGGCTCGTGTGAGAAAACCTCCACCGCAATGCCGTTGGCGTGCTTTTGAGAACCCGTAGTTCAAGTGGGAGCCTTGGACCTACAAGGGCATGCCAGGAGGTCTTGAATCGGCACCCAACGGGTATCTGTTGGTTCGCCAAAAGTGACACACCTGACGAACATGGCAGAGGTCCGTCCGGAGTGACCCGGACAGCCTCATCCTATGCGTCCCTCGTCGCGAGATCAAGCCGAACCAGACCCGTTCCCTCGTCCTGTCGCGTCAGGACGACGCGGCGCGGTCAACCCGGTCGGGCACGGCCCGCGGGCGTCAACCCTTTGAGTCGGCTGAGCTGGTCGCGAAGCTTGGCGGCCTCCTCGTAATCCTCGTTCTCCACGGCCATCGCGAGTTGGCGTTCGAGTCGTTCGACCGGACCGACGGGACGCTCCTCCTCGAGCTCTCGTCGAAAACGCAGAAGGAAGGCGAGTTCAGAGCAAACCGTCTCGTCCTCGGCCTGGCCATACTCCTTGAGGAACTCTCGGATGTGAACGATTCCCTCGTCCACCGCGGCCAGGGCACCGTCGTAATCGCGACGCGCCAGGGCCAGGTGGGCCCTGGCGCGCCCTCTCATCATCAGCACGTAGGGGCGATACTGATCGAACTCCAGCCGGTCGCGGCGCCTGGCCGCGTGCCGAACGACGAAGGCGAAAAGCCGGAGGTTGCGGTCGGTGTCTCGTGAGACGACGTCATAGCGCTGAAGATGGAAGGCCGCGAGGTAGCGGTGATAATACTGATAACCCTCGCGGAGCAGATCGGCGCAGGCCTTGGAATCGAGCTTGAAGGACTCCCCCTGGCGCTCGGCGGCCTTGGCGCGGGCCTCGTAGGCTTCCAGGAGCGACTCGTACCCCTCGGGGCGGCCACCGTCGGGGCGTCCCGCCATTTCCACCTGGATCAGCCCGAGATCCAACCGCATTTGAATCTTCTCTCGGCCGTCATCGCCGGCGACGATCCGAACCTGAAGTTCATCGGGGTCGTACTCCCAGCCCGACAGGACGTTGGTGATGTCCTTGCTCACTTCGCGACGCCTCCGCGGTCAATTCTCAAACGTCCGCCGGTGTGGCCCGGCGACGTCGTCTCTTACTAGTTTACGCGGGAAGGGGGGCCGGAGTTCAACCCTCGGAGAATCATCCCCGCGCAAGGAAAGGCCGCGCGACCCGAGGAAGGTCGGCGGCCGAGGATCGATGGATTGAGGGAACGGTCACGGCGAACTGTTCGAGGGATCAAAGCTCGTTGCCGTCGTGAATCATCGGTTCGAGTTCCTTCGTGTTGCGTTCGACGGCCAGGACGATGGTTCGTTCCTCGACCCCGTCCGGGCTGGCGGCGACCGCCGGAATGATCTGCCGCGAGTCCGGCAGACTGAATCGAACGGTGAAGGTGCCGTCGGGGCGCAACTGGACGGGCTCCCCTTGAAGGGTGACCTTGGCGTTGGGCTCGGTGGCGCCGTAGACGATCAACTCGGCGTCGATCTCGAAGTGGAAATCGCGGCCGAGTGAGGCCAGCGCGCCGGTGCCCAGGCTTTGCAGGGGCAGACTGTTGTGCATCGGTCGCCGCAGTCGCTCTTCAAAAAGCTCGCGGAGGTCGGTCGAGCCGCCGTTGCCGTTGCCGTTGGACTGGTGGTAAATCTTGTGGTAATGCTCCTGAACGCTGGCCCAGTTCTCGTCCAGGGCGTCGGAGATCCCGGCCTTCGGCGTGGTCACGACGTTGGAACGAGCCAGGACGAAGAACTTGCCTCTGCGGGAGAGGTAGCCGACGTCGACCCGGAACGAACGCGGAGGCGCGGCGACGTCGATGTACCAGTTGTTCACGCCACCGTGGATCTCGACGTCGCGAATCTGGCGTTCGGACGCCGAGGTCGTATCCTCACTGGAGACGTCCATGAGGCGGAGAATCGGCCTGGCGGTGTGCCACTCCTGCCCCAGGGCGGCCTGCGCCCTGGCGAACGTCGACCGACTGAGCTCCCAGTAAACGTGCAGCCAGTACGGGTCGCGGACCATCGCGATGATCCGGTCCTTGACGCAGGCGTGGTCCAAGGCCCGAGGGGGCGTCACGGCCAGGGGACGCGGGGCGGACGTGGACGACGCCTGGGACGCGGAGCCCCCCTGGCGGCGCGCCGTCGCCGTGGGGGGCGTCGCGGAGGACGCTCCCTTGGCCGACGACTTGCCCGCCCCCTTCTTGGACGCGGACGGGGAGGCGGTCAGCGCTTTGATCAATTGATCCTTGCGCATCGCGTGCCAACCCACGATCCCCTGGTCCTTGGCCAGTTGCGCCAGAGCCTTTTTGTTACAGTCCTTGAGGGATTCGGCGGTCATGCGGGGCCACTCCGTCTCTAGCCGCGGCCCTAGCGCCGGCCGCGGTTCGGACAAGGAACGCGAGGTTCATCCGTGAGTGGGCCGATCCGGATTACGTCATGCCTATCCGGAACCGTATGCGACGACCGGGCGGCCTCGAAGTGCCCTTGCCGATCGACCAAGCCCCAGTCGGATCCGCCGACGAAGAAAGGCGGTCGTCATTCCGCGAACAAACGGAACACGCCGCCCGTCATGGTCAGTCAGACTCGGAAGGCCAGGGTGTCGGCATGCTGCAACCCCGTGCTGGCTCGGACCGTGCTCTGAGACGTAACTCTGAGCTTCCTAGTGAATACCAAACAGTTCGACGGCTGTCAATAAAAATACGCTCCCGAGTGTCCGTCATCGGACACCCACGCCGTACTGTAACGACTCATGCGGAGATCCCCCGCGACCGGCACACGCGACGCCTCGGCGACTTTGTGAAAAAAATCGCGAAGTCCTTCTCTGGGGAGTTGACGTCGGCCCGTCGACCGCGATAAATATGTCCCTGCGGTCGACCCTCCCTTGGTCCATCGGGGCTCCCCGAGAGTCTTCGATCGGGCGCTGGGTTCGGTGTCGCCGTCAACCCCCGCGGGGGTTTCTAGGGAGTGTGCGTGCCCCGATCTGAAGATGAACCCCGCTCGAACCTTTCGGTGGGCATGACCTGGGCCTCCCGGGTTTCCACGATTGGTCTCGAATTCGTCGTGCCCGCCCTGCTGGGCGTCTGGGTCGACCGACGGTTCGACACGACGCCGACGTTGACGCTGATCGGGGCCTTCCTGGGATTCTCCATCGGGATCACGCACCTTCTCCGGATCGCCCGCGAAGGAACGTCCAGATCGCCGAGATGACACGTCGGACTCGACCCGCTTGACGACTCGTCGAGGGGCCTGGTCCGGCGACGACCGCATAGTCCAAGTGATTTTCGATCCGACCTTCGGGACCGACCTCCACATGGCAGGACATGGTGGTAGTCCACTTTCGCACGTGGTGGACAGCGACGCGCTGGAACTTCCCTACTGGGGAGGGCCGGAGTACGCGCTGGAAGTGCATCTTCCTCGACTCGCCGGCGTGCAGGTGACCAAGTTCATGGTCACCGAGGTGATCGCGGCGATCCTCGTCGCGGCGATCGTGATTCCCCTGGCGCGGCACGTCTCGCGGAGGAACGTGACCAAGGGTCCGTTCCTCAACGCGTTCGAGGCGCTCGTCATGTTCATTCGCGACGGCGTCGCCCGGCCGGCGATCGGCGGTCACGGCGCGGATCACTTTCTGCCCTATTTATGGACGGTGTTTTTCTTCGTCCTGTTCAACAATCTTTTGGGGCTGATTCCCGGCATGGCCTCGGCCACGGGCAACATCAACGTGACCGCGGTGCTCGCGATGATGACGCTGGGCACGGTGGTTCTGGCGGGGATGCGCGAGCTGGGCGTGGCGGGGTTCTGGATCGGGATCGTCCCGCACATGGACGTTCCCGGCTGGATCAAGCCGATGCTCTGGGGCCTGATGTTCATGATCGAGGTGGCGGGGCTCTTGATCCGTCACATCGTCCTGGCGGTTCGTTTGTTCGCGAACATGCTGGCGGGACACGTGGTCCTGGCGGTGGTCCTCGGGTTCATCCTGATGGCCTGGAATCTATCGACCTGGCAATGGGGGGCGATCACCGCGGGGAGTCTCCTCCTGGTGATCGCGTTGAGCCTCCTGGAGTTGTTCGTCGCGTTTCTCCAAGCCTACATTTTCACTTTCCTCTCGGCGCTGTTCATCGGGTCGGCGGTGCATCCGCACTGAGTTCCCGAGGGATCGGCGTCCGGGGAGAGCCCGGAGGGCGGCGTGGCCGTCCGGGCCGAAGTCGACGTCTCAAGGCGGGGCCGGGGGTGGACCCCAGTTCCAGAAGGCGGGCCAAGTCCGAACGCCGGGCCCGCTGGCTTTACCCATCTCAAGAACCGACCGTAGTGCGCGTCTCAACCGAGGAGTCGAGGGTCCGATGAAATTCGTCAAGTCCGCCGTGCTCGCCGTGGCCATGCTGTTGCTCGCGCAGGGGGCCGCGAACGCCCAGGCCACTCCCCAGACCGTGGAGGAGGCCGCTCGAATGGCCGCCGCGGCGCAGCCCCGCGCGGCGTTCTCCGATCTCCGCGCGGTGGGCGTGGGCCTGATCATCATTGGCGCGGCGCTGGGGATCGGCGGCCTGGCCAAGTCGGCCGTCGAGAGCATGGCGCGCCAGCCCGAGACCGCGGGCAACATCCAGACCGCCATGATCATCGCGGCCGCGCTCATCGAGGGCGTCACGTTCTTCGCCCTGATCATCGTGATGCTCTTCACGACGCCGTACTGACGTCGTCGCGACGCCGACGGGGTCGGCCGGGCTCGCCTCGGCGCGCCGGCCGACCCGTGGGTGGCTCGCTCGTGTCGGGTCGACTTCGAACCACGTACCTCTTCGGAGGCCGAAGTCGCCGACACCCCCGCCGACCTCGTCACGCCGCCGTTTGACGCATTCCCATCCGTTCACATTGAGTTCAAGGCGCACGACCCATGCCCCGGCAACCGTTACTGGCGATCGGAATCGCGGCGATGGCCATCGGCCTGGCGATTGGTCCCGGCCTCGCGAATCGGACCAAAGCCGCCGACGAACCGGCCCAGGGTGAGTCTCACGCCACGGCCACGCAGGCCGGGCACGGGCCCGCCGCGATGACGCCGGCCGACGCCGCGCATGCGGCGGAAGGGCACGCCGCCGGCGAGCCCAACCCGCTTGAAGTCCAACCCAACCTGGTGATCTTCACCGTCCTGGTCTTTCTCGGCTTGTTGTTCGTTCTCGGCAAATTCGCCTGGAAACCGCTCCTCGACGCCCTCCATCAGCGCGAGGAACACCTCGAACACGTCCTGCACGAGACCGAACGCGCGCGGAACGAGAGCGAGGCCCTGCTCGCCGAACACCGCCGGCAACTCGCCGCGGCCGAGGACCAGATCAGGACGATGATCGAGGAAGGCAAGAAGTCGGCCCAGGCCGCCGGGGACGACATTATTCGTCGGGCCCAGGCCGAGGCCCAGGCTTCGAAGGAACGCGCCGAGCGCGACATCGCCGGGGCTCGCGACAAGGCGCTCGACGAGATCTGGTCGAAGACCGCCGACCTGGCGGTTTCCGTCGCTGGGAAAGTCCTGAACAAGTCCCTCACCCCCGAGGACCACCGCCGCCTGATCGATTCGGCCGTGGGCGAGTTGAACGCCACGGCCAACGGCCACGGGGGTGCGCGCTGATGAGCCAGAGCGACGCCGCCACCGCCCCGACCGTATTCGACGACCCCGCGCCGGAGCTTTCCCGATCTTACGCCGTCGCGCTGATCAACGCGGCGGAAAAGCAAGGGAACGTGGACGAGGTCCTCGACGAACTGGACGGGATCCTCTCCGAGGTCTTCGGGCGGTTTCCCGAGTTCGCCGAGCTGCTGAGCACACCGGTCCGCAACGGACAGGACAACGACCAGCTTCTGGTCAAGACGTTCGAGGGGAAGACCCTACCGACGGTGGTGAACTTCCTTCGGGTGCTCAACGGGCACGGCAGGATGGAGTTCCTCGGGCCGATCGTCCAGGCGGCGCGTTCCGCCTGGGACCGCCGTCAGAACCGCAAGCCCGTGACGGTGACCTCGGCCGTCCCGCTCGACGAAGGCCAGATCGCCGCCCTGCGCGACCGACTGGCCCATAGCCTCAACGCCACACCCGTGCTCCGGCTCGAGGTCGACCCGTCGCTGATCGGCGGGCTGGTCGTCCAGGTCGGCGACGACGTCCATGATGCCTCGGTCCGTAGTAGCCTCGGACAGCTCCGCGACCGCCTCTTCGAAGGAAAGACGCATGAAATTCAGAGCCGACGAGATCACTTCCGTCATTCAGAATGAGATCGAGCAGTTTCGCGCCGCGGTCACCAAGGCCGAGGTCGGCCGGGTGCTCGAGGTCGGCGACGGGATCGCCCGGGTCCACGGCCTCTCCGGCGTGATGACCGGCGAGATGGTCGCGTTCGAAAACGGCGTGAAGGGCCTGGCGTTCAACCTCGAAGAGTCCTCCGTCGGCGTGATCATCCTGGGTGACTACACCGGGATTCACGAGGGGGAGCGCGTCACCGCCACCGGTGAGCTGCTTCGGGTGCCCGTCGGCGAGGCGCTCATCGGCCGCGTCGTCAACCCGCTCGGCGAGCCGATCGACAACAAGGGCCCGATCGTCACCAGCCATTCCCGGTTGGTCGAGTCCCCCGCGCCCGGCATCGCCGCCCGCCAGCCGGTCGACGAGCCGCTCCAGACCGGGGTCAAGGCCATCGACTCCATGACCCCGATCGGCCGAGGCCAGCGCGAGCTGATCATCGGTGACCGCAAGACGGGCAAGACCTCGATCGCCATCGACACGATCCTGAATCAGAAGGGTCAAGGCGTCATCTGCGTTTACGTCGCCGTGGCGCAAAAGGAATCGACGACCGCCGGCCTCGTGGACGTGCTTCAGCGTCGAGGCGCGATGGAGTACACCATCGTCGTGGCCTCGGGCGCGAGCGACCCGGCCCCGTTGCAGTACCTCGCCCCCTACTCCGGCTGCACGATGGCCGAGTACTTCATGTACGAGAAGGGGGAGGCCACGCTCTGCGTGTACGACGACCTCTCGAAACAGGCCGTCGCCTACCGAGAGCTGTCGCTGCTGCTCCGCCGTCCTCCCGGTCGCGAGGCGTACCCTGGCGACGTCTTCTACGCGCACTCGCGACTCCTGGAACGATCGGCCAAGCTGGCCAACAAGTACGTGATCCTCCCCGCCTCGGCCCCCACCGAGAACGTGACCGAGGATCAAGGGGTCAACGGCAAGGTCTACGTCGGCGTGCCAGGTCACGAGGAGGCCACGCACGAGTTGAAGGAGCATTACAAGGACGGGCACAAGCTCGTCAAGACGACCACCTCCGGCGGCTCCCTCACCGCGCTCCCCTTGATCGAGACCCTCGAAGGGGAGGTCTCCGCGTACATCCCGACCAACGTGATCTCGATCACCGACGGTCAGATCTACCTCCAGCCCGACCTCTTCTTCGCGGGCGTCCGCCCCGCCGTGGACGTCGGCATCAGCGTCTCCAGGGTGGGTGGCAAGGCCCAGACCGCCGCCATGAAAAAGGTGGCCGGCGGGCTTCGGCTCGACCTCGCCGCCTTCCGCGAACTCGAGGCGTTCGCGCAACTTGGCACCGAGCTGGACAAGGCCACCCAGCTTCAGCTCGACCGCGGCTACCGGATGGTCGAGCTGCTCAAGCAACCCCAGTACCAGCCGATGCATTTCGCCGATCAGGTGATGAGCATCTTCGCCGCCTCGGAAGGGTTCCTCGACGACGTGCCGGTCAAGGAGGTCCCGAAGTTCGAACGCGAATTCCTGGACTTCGTCCGGACTCAACGCGCCTCGCTTCGAGACTCGCTGATCCAGCAGAGAAAACTGACCGACCCGATCGTGGCCGATCTCAAGACCGCGCTCAACGATTTCAAGGCCCAGCGCCGCAGGGCCACGACCACCACCCCGACCGCCGCGCCCGTGACCGCCGGGGCGTCCGCCTGATCGGCGCGACGCGCTTTCGCCAAGACGGGACGACCGGGGCCTCGCGACCGATCGCTCGGCCCCGGCCCGTTCTTCCGAGTCATCGGGCGGGAACGGGTTTCGATCCGCTCCCTCAAGCGACTCACGACTGACACACGAGAGCCCAAGATGGCCAAGGCCCGAGCGATCGTCAAACGCCGCAAGGCGGTCCAGAACATCCGCAAGATCACCCGGACGATGGAGTTGATCGCCACCGCCCGGTTCAAGAAGGCGCTGGACCGCGCCACCGAGGCCGAGGCGTACACCCGGAAGATCGCCGAGCTGGTCGCCGACCTCGGGGCGACCTCGCTGGACGTCTCGCACCCCCTCCTGGAAACCCGGTCGACCGTCAAGAAGAGCCTCCTGCTCGTGCTCACCAGCAACCGGGGACTGGCCGGAGGTTACAACGGCAACGTCCTCCGCGTGGCCAGCCGGACTCATCAGGACCTCGAGGCCGACGGAATCTCGGTCGGTGTGGAGGTCGCCGGCAAGCGAGGGATCAATTTCTGCCGATATCGCGGCATCCCGATGGACAGGACGTTCACGAACTTCGAGGACAGGCCGCAGTTCCACGAGGTGGAATCGCTGGCCGACCGTTACATCGCCCTGTACGTCAATGGAGAGATCGACCGGCTCGACGTGGCCTACACGCAGTTCATCTCGGCGGCCAGGCAACAAGCGACCGTGCAGACGCTGCTTCCCATGAGCGCGTCGCAAGTCGGCGAGGCGGTTCCCTCGGTCCGCCAGTCGAAAGCGGGTCAGGCCTCAGGCGCTGAGGAACGCCGGGGCGAGCGCGTTCCCTACGAGTTCGTGCCCGATCCCGCGAGCATCCTGGAGGAGATCGTGCCGGTCTCGTTCAAGGTCCGACTCTTCAAGTGCTTCCTCGACGCCGCCGTGAGCGAGCAGATCGCCCGGATGGTCGCGATGCGGGGTGCCACCGAGAACGCCGACGGCATGATCAAGTCGCTCACGCGAATGTACAATCGAGCCCGACAGGCGCAAATCACCCGCGAACTCGCCGAGATCATCGGCGGGGCCGCGGCGCTGGAATAAGCGCGAGCGGAACGTTCGAGCCGGCCCTGGCCGCCCACCGACGTCCCCTCATCCTCCCAGACCAGACAGATTTCACAGCGGTCCCGACCACCCGCAACGCTCTTGATTGATAAGGAACCTCAGATGGCCACCGCGACCGCGACAGGACGCATCGCCCAGGTGATCGGCTCGACCTTCGACGCCGAATTCGAAGAGGGGCATCTTCCCGAGATCTACAACGCCCTGACGGTCGACGACGTGGTCAAAGGGGTCAAAGTCTCCTTGACCGGCGAGGTTCAACAGCACCTCGGCGGCAACCGCGTTCGCTGCGTCGCCCTGGGATCGACCGACGGCCTGGTCCGTGGCATGGAGGTCGTGGACACCGGCAAACCCGTGACCGTGCCGGTCGGCCTGGGAACCCTGGGCAGGGTCTTCAACCTGCTCGGCCTTCCCATCGACGGCCGCGGCGACGTGCCGGCCACCGAGCATCGCCCCATCCACGCCGACCCGCCGGCGTTCGACAGCCTCTCACCCAAGACCGAGGTCTTCGAGACCGGCATCAAGGTCATCGACCTGCTCACGCCGTTCGTCCGTGGCGGCAAAATCGGCCTGTTCGGCGGCGCCGGGCTGGGCAAGACCGTCATTCTTCAGGAACTGATCGCCCGAATCGCGAAGGTCCACAGCGGTTACGCCGTGTTCGCCGGCGTGGGCGAGCGAACCCGCGAGGGGAACGACCTCTGGCTCGAAATGCAGGAGACCAAGGTCGGCGCTTCCGGCAAGTCGGTCATCGACAGCACGGTCATGTTCTTCGGCCAGATGAACGAGCCCCCCGGCGCGCGGCTCCGCGTGGCCCTCTCGGCCCTGACCAACGCCGAGTGGTTCCGTGACTCCACCGGCGCCGACACCCTGCTCTTCATCGACAACATCTTCCGGTTCAGCCAGGCCGGCTCCGAGGTCTCCGCGTTGCTGGGCCGGATGCCCTCGAACGTGGGTTACCAGCCGACCCTGGCCACCGAGATGGGCGCGCTCCAGGAGCGCATCACCTCGACGAGCACGGGGGCCATCACCTCGGTGCAGGCCGTCTACGTTCCCGCCGACGACCTCACCGACCCCGCCCCCGCCACGACCTGCGGCTTCCGCGACGCCGGCAACGTGCTGCCGCGGTCCATCGCCGAGAAGGGCATCTACCCGGCCGTCGACCCGCTCGGCTCCACCAGCCGAATCCTCGACGCCCAGTACGTCGGGCAGGAACACTACGACGTCGCTCGACGGGTGCAGTCGATCCTCCAGCGCTACCGGGAACTTCGCGACATCATCGCGATCCTCGGGGTCGACGAACTCTCCGAAGAGGACAAGCTCGTCGTGCATCGCGCCCGACGGATCGAACGATTCCTTTCCCAGCCGTTCCTCGTGGCCGAGGTGTTCACCGGCAAGGCCGGCGAGTACACCTCGCTGAAGGACACGATCCGAAGCTTCCAGGAACTCTGTGACGGCAAGTGGGACCACCTCCCCGAAAGCGCCTTCCTCTACGTCGGCGCCATCGAGCAGGCGGAGGAACAGGCCAAGCGGATGGCCCGCTAATCGAGAGGATCGCGGCGGGCCGGTTTGACTGGCCCGCCTTGTCTCGGAACTGATCTCCAGGCGAGGCCCACCAGCGATGGCGACGGCGACGGCGGACGTTGGGATCTCGGAAAAGCAGGGAAAGCCCGGCACCCACCGGATCCAGTGCGTGGTGGTCACTCCCGAACGCACCCTGTTCGACCAGTTGGTCGATTTCGTGGCCCTACCCCTTTACGACGGCGAACTGGGGGTGGCCCCGGGGCGCACCCCCTTGATCGGCCGACTGGGCTACGGGGAACTCCGGACCAAGGTGGGCGGGCAGACGCATCGGTACTTCGTGGACGGTGGGTTCGTTCAGGTCCGCGACGACGTCGTCACCGTGTTGACCAACCGCGCGACCCCCGCCGGCCAGATCGACCCCGTGGCGGCCGCCGGGGAACTCGAAGCCGCCCAGGCCCGCAAGCCCGCCACCGACTTCGAGCGTGACGAGAAGGCCAAGGCGATCGCCAGGGCCCGGGCGATGGTCCGCGTCGGGAACTCGGCCAGACGCTAACGCGCCGGGCGTTTCGCTCGGCGTCGGAAGAACGCGGGATCCTGGAACAAGGGACGGACGACCCAATCGCCGTCGAGCCAGGCATGGTGCTCGACGGACACGTCGCGGTCGTGCAACGTCAACTCGACGAACCCCGGTGGGCGCAGGCCGGTCGGGTCGCGAAGCAAGGGAGCCCCCGCGTTGACGCAGAGCTGGTCGGGCAAGCCCAGCGGGTGGAACGCCCAGGCGGCGTGAACATGCCCACAACAGTACAAGTGACGTCCCAGGCCCGCCAGCCAGCCCGCCAACGCGCTGGCGTTGGTGAGTCGTTTGTGGCGTAGCTCCCGCTCGTGGAACGTTGGCGCCGCCAACGGATAGTGGCAAGCGACGATCAGGCGGCGCGGACGCTTCGCCGGGTCCTCCAGCAACGCCATCGCCCTGGCCAATTGCCCGTCGGGAAGCCTGCCACTGGCGGAGGGGTGCGAACGGGTCGGGTCCAGTCCCAGAATCGCCGTGTCGTCCGAGAGCCACCGCAGCCAGGGGTACGCTCCCTCTGGGCTGAACTCCCCGAACCACTCCTCGAAGGAGCGCTTGCGGACCGATCCCCCGGTGTAGCGGTCATGGTTGCCCGGCACGATCGTCACGCGTTCGGGATCGGCCAGCAGAGAGCCCAGCGCCTCGCGAGCCCCCTGAAACTCCTCCGGCAGCGCCGTGGTCGTGAGGTCTCCCGTCACGAGAAGATGATCCGCCTCCAGCCCCGCGATCCGCTCCACGACGGCGTTGAGCCGCTCCAGGCGAAATCTCCTGGCCCTTCTGATCAGCAGTTCGGCCATTCCGATCGCCCGCTTGCTGACCAGGCGCATCGGATTGAAGACGTACCGCCAGACGTGAACGTCGGAAAGATGAACGATTCGCAATGGCGGCCAGGCTCCGGGTCGTGCTCGACTCGGGGCACCCCGGCGAGGATTCCCTTCACCTTCAGAAGTGCCATCCGAGCCACCCCACCATCACATCGTACGCGGTGTGCGTGCCGACGGCGACGCCGAACCCCCGGGCCACAAACACCCAGGCGAAATAGACGCCGGCCAGCCACCGGAAGATGAACGCGAACCAGGTGAAGACTTCACCGGGCGTCCCCGCGTGGTGTGCCAGCGAGAACAACAACGAGGAGGCCGTCACCGCGACCGAACTCGCGATCACCTGGGGCGTCTGAAGCAACCTGAGCGTCGCGTAGAAGACCGGGATCAGGATCAGCCGGAACAGCGCTTCCTCATAGACTCCCGCTCCGAGGAATCCAAGCAACGTCCCCAACGACGAGGACGAACCACCGTCCAGCCGGATCGGCCCGGAACGCTCCAGGACGTTGAACCCCAGATCGACCACCCGGCTCAACCCGACCAGCGCGACCGCGAGCAACACACTCTCAACCGCCATCGCCCCCAACGACCAGGCGGGAAACCGCCAGGTCGAACGACTGACGGCCTGCCACGAGAGAAGCACCACCACCAGCGAGGTGGGGAGGAGCCAGTGGTCGGTCAAGCCCAGGAACACCAGCCCCTGTCGCATCCAGGCGTCCGCCCCTGTTCGGAGCGCTCCGGCCCCACTCGCCCCTTGCCACAAGACGCCCAGTTCGTACACCAACAAGAGTGGGGCGACGAACGCCAGAGAAGGCAAGGGCATTCGAGTCAAAGCCAGGTACGATCGCTCCCGCGAAGTCGAGGAGACGGCCTCCCCCGCCCAAAGACGTTCATATCCATGGCGCGAACGCCGCCGAGCCCTCGGCGAGGGAGTTTCATGTCGACCCCGGAGCGTTTTCCACTTGGTTTTCACACCATTAGACATCGACCGACCCCACGATCGAGTTCAACGCCGGCCTTCGAAGTTCGGCGCTTTCAAATTTTTTGGAGATTCTGTAAAGACCGAAATCCACGAAATCGGTGTGTACCTTGTAGGGGGGTGCGGTGGCCGCTACCATAACCTCGTCGGCGACGGTGCCACGGCCAGGTCGGGCCAAAGGTTTCCACGACCGGTGGCATTCCCTCCGTCTCCCGAACAACTTCCGCTCAACCGCCTGGGAAACGAGCAGGGTCGGACGAGGAAGACCCTCGGCCCCTCCCACGATCAGCCTCCCCGACCTCGGCCCTGGAGGACTCGTGTTTCAGGGTCCTGGCGCGATCAGGCGGTGTTCGTGGCGTCGAGGATGGCCGGGTGGTACGACACCCCGGTGGAGGATTGGCGCGTGACTTCGCGGTTTCGTCTCGCTTTGACCTGGATCGTGGGCCCGCTGAGCCTGGCCCTCACAGGTTGTTCCGACTCGTTTTTCAGCGGGCCGTTGACGTACGTCGAGTCCGATCGACTCGCGATCGATCTGAAGGACAAACCCCAACTCGCCGAACAGGTTCGCCAGGGCCTGGCCGACCTCTACGGACCAAACCCGCAACACGTCAAGGTGCCCGTCGGCTCCGGACTTCCCGGCGGTGGCGTTCGGCTCGCGAATTATCTGGACACCGGTGGCGGGGACTTCACCCAGTTCAAGCCGATCAAGGTCCAGAACTACACCGACGGCCAACCCGTCGGCGAACCCGTGGCGCAGCGGGGAGGCTTCGCGCTTTACCGAGAGCATTGCCTGCATTGCCACGGCGTCTCGGGAGCGGGGGACGGCCCCACGGCCCCCTTCCTGTATCCTCGACCTCGAGACTATCGCAAGGGCCTGTTCAAGTTCACCTCGACGCCCACGGGAGCCAAACCGACCCGCGCCGACCTCCGCAAGACGATCGCGCAGGGGCTGCACGGCACGTCGATGCCGGCGTTCGACGCCTTGATGAGCGAGTCCGATATCGAGCAGGTCGTCGATTACATGATTTTCCTGGCCCAGCGCGGCGAGACGGAACTCTCGTTGATCGACGAGGCCGCCGCGACGGGTGAACTTCCCGCCGACGTGGTGGCCGACGTGGCGCGGTCCGTGGGGAACAAGTGGACGATCGCCGAAACCCAGGTGATGAACCCGCCCATCCCCAAGCCCCCCTCGACCCGCGATAGCATCCTGCGAGGCCGGGAACTGTTCCTCAGTCGGAACACGACCGGGAACAAGGTCGACTGCACGTCCTGCCACGGCCCCCAGGCGATCGGCAACGGACCGAGCTTCGTCAACGTCGACGTGTTCAACGACGTCGTTTTTGGCGGCGACCCTTCGAGCATGGACGACCGCGTCGCCCAACTCGACCCCAAGACCCAGGAACTCTGGAAGAACTCGCTCGACGACTGGGGCATGCCACTTCGTCCAGGCAACCTCAACCGCGGCGATCGCACCGTGTACAAGGGGGGGCGTCGACCCATCGACCTCTACTGGCGGATCGCCAAGGGGATCAACGGCGCGAAGATGCCCGCCCACTACCCGACGCTCGAGCCGGAGAGGATCTGGGACCTGGTGAACTTCGTGCTGGCCTTGCCCGGCGAACCAGAATTGCTGGAAGGGGCGACACTGCCCGAGGCTCCACCCGCCACCGCGCCCAAGATCGCGGGCCGTTGACTTTCGACTCCGACTCCCACGACGACCCCGGGTCAGTCGAGGCGTCCAAGCGACCTCTTGGCTCCGGGGTCCGACCACAGCCGATCACGACTCGAGAGAATTTCCAAAGGTTCGGCCCGGCACGACCGACGGCACACCGCCGCCCGACTGGCCCCAGCCGACCCGACAGCCCGAGACAGGGAGCTTGACGTGCGATTCTGGAGCCTGCTGTTCGCGCTGGCGGCCGTGATTTCCGTCGCGGTCTTCCTCTACGCTCCGTTCGCGCCCGACTGGTGGTTGCCCAACCCGCCAGGAGCGTCACAGGTCATCTCGACGTTCGGCCGCGAGATCGACAGCCTGTTCGTGATCATCCTGTGGATCACGGGGATCACGTTCATCGGCACCCAGGTCGCGTTGGTCTACGTCACCTGGAAGTACCTCGATCGCCCCGGCAGGGTCGCGACCTACTTCCACGGCAGCCAACGCCTCGAAGTGATCTGGACGATCATTCCGGCCGCGATCCTCGTGTTCATCGCGCTCTATCAGATGGGGACCTGGGCCAGTATCAAATTCCGAAGCTCGATGCCCAAGGTCCAGCCGCTGGCCGAGGTCACCGCCAGGCAATTCCAGTGGGTGATCCGTTACCCCGGCCCCGACGGCCAGCTCAAGTCGGACGACGACCTCTTCGCCGTCAATGATCTGCATTTCGTCAAAGGTCGGCAATCGCTGATCTACCTGAGAAGTTCCGACGTCCTCCACTCGTTCTTCCTGCCCCACATGCGAATCAAGCAGGACGCGGTGCCAGGACTGACCATCCCGGTCTGGTTCGACGCCGACGTCGCGGGATCCTACGACCTGGTCTGCGCCGAGCTTTGCGGCTGGGGTCACTACAAGATGCGTGGCAAAGTGACCGTGCATGAGACGCAGGCCGAATTTGACGAGTGGCAGTCCCAGGCGCTCACCGAACAGAACCGTAGCCAGCTGGCCGCCGCCGCCGGCCCCCAGGGGAGATAACGCCGCGATGAGCAGCGAGCACGCGCGACACGCGACCGAACACGGACACGGAAACGGGAATGGACACGGCAACGGGCATGGCCACGGCGGAGCCGTCGGGCACGGGCATGACCACGACCACGAACATCTTCACGAAGCGCCCACCAACCCGCTCCGTCGCTATGTGTTCTCGACGGACCACAAGGTCATCGGCATTCAGTTCCTGTTTTCCGGGCTGATCTTCTTCGTGATCGGGGGCCTGCTCGCCCTGGCGGTCCGCTGGCAACTGGCCTGGCCCTGGTCGCCGATGCCCGTTCTGAGCCAGTGGCTCTGGAACGCGCCCTCGCACGGCTTCCGGATGCCGCCCGAGGCTTACAACAAGCTCTTCACGATGCACGCGACGATCATGATCTTCTTCGTGATCATCCCGCTGCTGACCGGGACGTTCGGGAACTTCCTCATCCCCTTGATGATCGGCGCTCGGGACATGGCGTTCCCCAAGCTGAACATGTTCAGCTACTGGTTCATGCCGCCGGCGATGGTCCTGATCATTTACTCGTTCTACGTCGAGGGAGGTTCGGCCGAGGCGGGCTGGACGAGCTATCCGACCCTGGCGGGCCCCGGATGGTCGACCCCCGGTTCGATCAACGGTCAGACCTGGTGGCTGGCGGCCCTGCTGTTCGCCGGGATCTCGTCGTTGATGGGTTCGATCAATTACATCACGACGATCCTGATGCTCCGCGCCCCCGGCATGAAGATGTTCCGGATGCCGATGTCGGTCTGGGCGATGTTCATCACCGCGATCCTTCAGGCGTTCGCCCTGCCCGTGCTGACCTCGGCGCTGGTGATGCAGCTGCTGGACCGAGTCGCCGGGACCAACTTCTTCACCCCGTACGACTGGTCGATCGCCAATGGCCCGTCCCGAGTCGGGGGTGGGCAGACGATTCTGTATCAGCACCTTTTCTGGTTCTACTCGCACCCGGCGGTTTACGTGATGATTCTCCCCGCGATGGGGATGGTTTCCGACGTCATCGCGACGTTCAGCCGCAAGCCGCTGTTCGGGTACAAGCCGATGGTCTTCGCCATCGCGGGAATCGCCGGGTTGGGGTTCATCGTCTGGGGGCACCACATGTTCCAGTCGGGGATGAACCCCGCGCTGGGGGCGACGTTCATGCTCTCGACGATGATGATCGCCCTTCCCTCGGCGATCAAGGTGTTCAACTGGCTGGGGACCATGTGGGGCGGCCGGCTTCAGATGACCACGCCGATGCTCAACGCCATCGCCTTCGTGGCGATGTTCATCATCGGCGGCCTCTCGGGGATCTTCATGGCGGCCACGCCGGTCGACATGCACATCCACGACACCTACTTCATCGTCGGCCACATTCACTACGTGCTCTTCGGCGGCAGCACGTTCGCGCTCTTCGCGGCCATCCCCTTCTGGTTCCCGAAGATGTTCGGGCGTTTGATGGACGACCGACTCGGCAAGATCCACTTCTTCCTCACGTTCCTGTTCTTCAACGGGACGTTCTTCCTGATGCACATCGTCGGGATGCACGGGATGCCCCGGCGCTACGCCGACTACACGTTGTTTCCCTACCTGAACAACCCGAGCGTGATCGGCATGAATCAATTCATGACGTATAGCGCGTTGGGTCTCGGGCTGGCGCAATTGATCTTCGCCTTCAACTTCCTCTACAGTCTCGTCGCGGGCCCGAAAGCCTCGGACAATCCCTGGCACTCGAACTCGCTGGAGTGGCAGACCTCCTCTCCTCCCGAGCACTACAATTTCGCCAAGATCCCGACGGTCTACCACGGCCCGTACGAATACAGCGTCCCCGCCCATCCGACGGACTTCCTTCCCCAGACCGAGCGAAGGCCGGTCGAGGCTGGTCCGCTCGACCCGGTGATGGCGGGCCCCTGACGCTCCTGTTCAACCCGACGGGGCGATCGGCCGACCTCGATCGCCCGCGCTCCCCCCACCGCCGCCGAGGAACGGAGTCCTCGGTCCACCGAAGCGAGATGAGGCGACGCGTTGATTCTCGTGTGCGACCCGTTTCCTGACCGACAGACTCGACTCGAACGATGAGACCCGGCGAACCCATCCACGATCCTGAACGCGATCCCAGCCCGTACCGGCCTGGCCCGCACCGCGTCGCCTCGCTGGCGGCGATTCTCACGCTTCCGTTGCTTTACGTGGGAGGCTCGGTCACGTCGTACGGGGTGGGGATGGCCGTGCCCGACTGGCCGACCACGTTCGGCATCAACATGTTCCTGTACAACTTCTGGAACGAGCCGTTCGGGGTTCAGCTCGAGCATTCCCATCGCCTTTACGGAGCGGCCGTCGGCCTGGCCACGCTCGTCCTCGCCGCCTGGCTGCTCGCGTTCGACCGTCGCCGATGGGTCAAGGCCCTTGGCGTGGTCGCCCTTCTGGCGGTGATCGCCCAGGGTGTCATGGGGGGGCTTCGGGTCAACCAGATCTCGACCCCTCTGGCCGCGCTTCACGGGGGATTCGGCCAG
The DNA here is from genome assembly GCA_050249155.1 of Isosphaeraceae bacterium. Taxonomy (GTDB): domain Bacteria; phylum Planctomycetota; class Planctomycetia; order Isosphaerales; family Isosphaeraceae; genus JBFWRA01. The sequence goes on from JBFWRA010000001.1 coordinate 18,470, forward strand.
GCCTTTTTCGGCCTGATCGTGGCGCTGGTCGTGGTCACCGGTCGCGTCTGGCGGGAAGCGGGGCCCCGTTCCCCCGACCCGTCGCATCTTCGACTCGGGTCGTTGGCGGCGCTCTTGACGGTGTATGGGCAGATCGCCGTGGGTGCCTGGTATCGTCACTTTCGAGGGCTCGACGCCCTCGCGGCGCACGTCGTCCTGGCGGTCGTCGTCCTGGGGGTCTCCCACGCGCTGGCCTCGAAGGCGCGACGGCACCGTGACACGGCCCGGGCGCTGGTTCCCTCGGCCCGGACGCTGGCGATCCTGGCCACGCTCCAGGTCGCGCTCGGTCTGCTCGCCCTCTGGCTGATGCTCCCGCTGGGTGGCAACCCTCGAACGCCGACCCTCTGGGAAGCGATGACGCGAACGGCCCACCAGACCAATGGAGCGCTCTTGCTCGCGTCCTCGGTGGTTCTCGCTCTGCGGGCGCACCGGCACCTCGGGCCCAGGTCGACGACCGTCGCCCAGGGGCGGCCGAGTGTTGGGGAACCTCGACGATCCTCACCCCTGGAGGTGGTCGCTTGAAATCCCTAGGTTCCTTCGCGACCCTCCCCCTGCCCGCCGGCGTCCGCGACGAGGCCGATCGGCTCGCGGTCTCGGACGTGCGAGGCCGAATCTCGGCGTTCGTCGCCCTGACCAAGCCGAGGATCGCGGTGATGGTTCTCATCACCGTGGCGACCGGGTTCCTGCTCGGCGCGCGTGGGGCGTCGAACCCCTCGACCCTGCTCGCCACGATGATCGGCACGGGACTGGTCGCCGCCGGCGCGAGCACGCTCAATCAACTCCTGGAACGCGCGACCGACGCCAAGATGCGGAGGACGGCCCGCCGTCCCCTCCCGATGCGGAAGGTCTCGCCGGTGGAGGCGGCCTGGTTCGGACTGGGGCTCTCCGCGCTGGGGTTGGCGATCCTGTCGCTGTCCACGAACCTCCTGGCCGCGGGGGTCGCCTGGACGACGCTCGTGCTCTACGCCTTCGTCTACACGCCGCTGAAGCGGCTGACGACCCTCAACACGGCGATCGGAGCGATCCCCGGAGCGCTCCCGCCCGTGATCGGCTGGGCGGCCGCCACGGGGAGACTGGGGCCGGAAGCCTGGTCCCTGTTCCTGATCGTCTTCCTCTGGCAGTTTCCCCACTTCCTGGCCATCGCCTGGCTCCACCGGGTCGACTACGCCAGGGGGGGACACCGGATGCTTCCCTCGATCGACCCTCGGGGTCTCTTGACCGGCCGACAAGCCACGATTTACGCCCTGGCGCTGGTCCCCGCGGGCCTGCTGCCTTGCTCGGTCGGGCTCGCAGGCTCATTTTACTTCGCCGGAGCGCTCGGGCTGGGCTTGTTCTACCTGGCCTATTCCGTCAAATTCTGGCTGAACGTCTCCGATCAGACCGCGCGGTCCCTCATGCGAGCGTCGTTCTTGCATTTGCCCGCGGTCTTGCTGCTGCTGTTGCTGAACCCGCTGCCCGCTTGACGGTAACGACACGACCTGACTCGAACTGATCTGATCTCGCAACCGAAGGTGGACCTCGCACATGGCACACGCCCCCGCCGCCGCTCCCCCGGCCACGGCCACCGCCGAAGGGTCAGGGCACCCGGCCTCGGCGAACCATCACCATCAGGCCCCGTTGACCCCCGGCAAGGTCGCGATGTGGCTGTTCCTGGCCACCGAGATCATGTTCTTCACCGGTCTGATCGGGTCGTATATCGTCCTGAGGATGGGTAGCCCTGCCGACGCCTACAGCAACTTCTACCCGCCCGGGTATCTCCAAACCACGGGCAACGAACTGTCCAGGCTCTCGGAGACCCAGGGAGTCCTTCTGGTCTCTCCTGGCGAGAACCACCACGCGGTCTCCGAGATCCTCCACCACGAGGCCGGCGTCTCCGAGGAAGACGCGCATCACCTGATCGATCACACCCCGGTCTTCGTCGGCAAGGGGATGCCCCAGGCCGAGGCCGCGAAGGTCCGCGACGCCCTGAACTCCGCCGGCGCCCAGGCCGACGTCGAAGAGCTCAAGATCTATGACTGGCCGCTTCCCTACGACCACGCCACCAACCCGTTGAGCATCGACCTGACCGCCGCCAACACCTTCGTGCTGATCTGCTCCTCGGTCACGATGGTTCTGGCGCTGGGGGCCATTCAGCGTGGGAACAAGAAGAAGCTCACGATCTATCTCCTGGCCACCACCTTGATTGGCGCGACGTTCCTTGGGGTGCAGGTGTTCGAGTACTACGAACTGATGCGGGGACACCATTACCCGATCGGGATCAGCAGAACGGGACACTTCACT
>JBFWRA010000002.1:0-19786 GCA_050249155.1 Isosphaeraceae bacterium
ATCCAAACCGACCTGCTGGCCGCGTTCCCCATCGGTTTCCTCGGCATCACCTGCCTCCTGTCGGCGGACGAGGTCGACCTGATCTTTCAAAAGATCATCGGCCAGTGCCTGATCCTCACGGTCGGCACCCTCGTCTACGCGAGCGTCCGGCTCGCCGTGAAGATCATGGATATCGATATTTGACATACTTTCGCGTAAGGATAACTCACGATGTCATTGGATCAGTTCGCGACGATCGACCCTCGACTATTGGCGTCGTCCGGGGTCCACGGGATGGCGGTGCTGCTGGGCGTCGTGGCGGTGGTCCGAGTGATCGCGCAGCCACGGGGCGACGAATCGCGGACCTCGTTCCATGAGACCGACCGCCGGCGCCAGCTCCGCGCCGGCTCGACGATCTATCGGCTGTTCGAGCCGATGGTCGATGAGATCGCGGCGTGGAACGCCTCGCGTCGGGCCACCCTGTGTCGAAACGTGGGGCGCGGGCTGGTCGCCTCGGCCGACCCGTTGCCCTGGAGGTCCGAGGAATTCCTGGCGGTCCACCAGGTGAAGGGGCTTGGCGTAGGTCTCGCCGTCCTCCTGGTCATGACCCAGTTCTCCGGGTGGAGCGTCGTCGCGGCCCTGCTGGCTGGCGCGCTGAGCGGGTTCGGCGTCGAGTGGCTGTCGCTGAGGCGGCTCGAGGCTCGGGTCGACGACCGCATGAGGCGGATCCGCAAGAAGCTGCCGTATGCCGTCGACCTGCTCACCCTCCTGATGCAAGCGGGGTCGAGCTTCCAGGAAAGTCTGACGGTGGTCGTTCGTGAGATGCGGGGCCAGGAGATCGCCGAGCCGTTCGGCCGCGCTCTCCGCGAGATCGCCATGGGACACACCCGCCGCGACGCCCTGGAGAACCTCCGTGACGCCCTTGGCACCGAGGAGATCGCCGAACTGGTCTTCGCCATCAACGAGGGGGAGGACCTGGGCATCCCGCTCGTTCAGATCCTCAAGACCCAGGCGCACCAGATGCGGCTGAAGCGCTCGCAATGGATCGAGAAGGCGGCGAGCACGGCCCAGGTTCAGATCGTCTTTCCCGGACTGATCTCGATGCTCGCCTGCCTGATCATCGTCATGGCCCCGTTCCTGATGTACCTCCTCCGAGACAGCTCGACCGGTCTCTGACCCCGCTCTCGGCTCGAACCCGCAGGGAGAGTCACCGATGCCCGCCCGAATCCTCGTCTCGAATGCTGGCGACGTCTCCGAATACTGGATCCAGTCCCACGTCACCCGAATCGGCGAAGGCCCACGCCTGGACGTTCCGATCGCCGGTATCGGGTCGCACGTCGCGACCGTGGAGTTCCGCGATGGACACTATTGGATCCACAACCGGATTCACCACGACCTCGACCTCGGTGGACGCCCCGTCCGACCGGCCGAGCCGGTCGTCTGGCGCACCGGAATTCGTCTGGCCCTGGCCCCGGACCTGACGCTCCGCCTGGAGACCGACGATGACCCGACCCCGGGCATGCCAGTGGTCGAAGGGGACGACCATGCGCTCGTCGAAGCCCACACCGACGAGGTTCTCGGTGACGCCGACGGACCCCGCGAACCACAGCGCCCCAGGCACGGTGAGCCGCGCGGGTCACAGTTCGTCTCGCTCGCGGTGATCGCCGCGAGCCTCCTCGCGGCGACGGGACTTCCACTCTCGCCCAAACCCGGGAAGGCGACTTCGGAGAAGGCGGCCAAGGGGTTCGCCGAACTGGTCATCGACCTTCGAGCGGCCGAACGCTCAGCGGGTGATCGCCGGGAGGAACTCCGTGAGATCTGTCGCGTGCTCCAGGCCGCCCGGTCCGCCGAGGTTCGGGGGGATCGGACGGGAGCCCGTGACCTCTACTCATCGCTACGCGATATCTCGCTCCGAGAGGACTTTTCGGCCAGCGGGATACCCGACGCTCTGCGAGCCGACCTGCTCGCCCTTCTCAAGGCGAAACTCTGACCCGATCCCTTCCGTCCCGACTCCTCGTCGGGAGTGCCATGACAGCCGCCGCGGTCAGGGTTCTGTGGAAGTCTGGAGGGGAGGTATGGAGGCGGCGGTCCAGACTCGCACGGTACCCCCCTGGTCGATCGCGGCCAGCCTCCGGCGGTCCGGGCTGAAGGCCAGGCCGACGACCGGCCCGTCGTTTCGCTCGAATCGATAGACCTCAAGTCCCGAACTCAGGTCCCAGATGCGAACGGTTTGGTCCTCGGTCCCCGAGGCCAGGCGGTCGCCGTCGGGGTGGAAGGCCAAAGTCCACACAGTGCTGTCGGGACCTTCGAAGACCCGCGGCTCGCCTGGCGCGGAGAGATCCCACAGGAAGATCTGGCCCGCGGTACCGACCACCCGGCTCAGGTGCCCGGTACCCGCGGCGAGGTGCTTCCCGTCGGGGCTGAAGGCCAGGCTGAGAGTCGTCCTACCATGGAAGTTCAAGGTGAGTGGCGGATCGCGAGGACGGGCGTCGTCGTCGAGGTCCCAGACGCGGACGACGTTCCACGCGCCGCTGCCGCTCGCGGCGAGCCGGCGTGCTTCGGGGTCGAAGGCCAGGGCGAGGACGAAACCGCCCTGGTCGTACCTCATCGACTCGGGCTTCGGCTCTGGAGCGGCGAGGTTCCAGACCAGCACGGTCCCGTCGAGGCGGCCGGCGGCGAGCCGGTTCCCGCGCTGGTCGAGGGCCATACGGGTCAGGACCGCGCCCGGTGGCGGGATGATCGTCTTCAGCAGCCCACGGCTGACGACGTCCCAGACCTTGATCGACCCCTTGGGGTCGAGCAAGGCGAGTCGCGAGCCGTCGGCGCTGAGAGCGAGGCCGCCGCGCTCGGTGCTGGGTCGGGCCAGCGAGACGTCGGCCAGTCTGGCCCGGTGGCCCGATGGGGTGGGCTCGCCGGACAGGTCTAGAAGCACCAGTCCGCCTTCCCCCACTCTCAAGCGCTGGAGCGAGTCACGGCCCGTGACCGAGGCGACCGCCAGCCGGCCGATTTCTCCGGGCTCGAACGCCAGGCTCGCGGCGATCGCCGGCGCGCCCCGGACGATCAGTCCGTCCAGCGGGGCGGAGAGGTCCCAGGTTACCATGCTGGAGTCCTCGAATCCGACGACCACTCGGGGTGGGTTCGGGTCCGGGTGGAAGACCAGGGCCCGCACGGTTTTCATCACGCGACCGTGCAACGCCAGCCGCGATTCACCTGTCGCCGCGTCGAGCACGAGCACGGCGCGGCCCTCGCCCCCCACGGCCAGAGCCTTGCCGTCGCGGCTGTAGGCCAAGGCCAGGACCGGCCCGTCGAACCGGTCGAATCCGGGGCGTACGGTCCCTGTCGCCATGTCGCGGACGCGGACCGTTCGATCCAGGCTCCCCGAGGCGAAAGCGCCGCCGTCGGGTTGGAAGGCCAGGCAAGTGATCTTCCGCGATTGCGGATTCGGATAGGTCTGGAGCGCGTTGGTCCCGACCTCCCAGGTCTGGACGGAGCCGTCGAGCCCCCCGCAGACCAGCGCTCGGCCCTTCGGGTCGAAAGCGAGGCAGGAGGCGCTGACCTTGAGTTTAGGTGACGTCGCCGTGAGCTTCTTCGAGGCGACCTCCCAGACCCGGACCACCCTGTCCCCCCCGCCCGCGGCCAGGTGCCGGCCGTCGGCGTCGAACGCCAGCGAGTGGACCTGCTTGTCGACGTCGCCGATCGGATCACCGGGCGCGGTTCTCGGCTTGGCGAGGTCCACCAGGAGGATGCCGCCACGGACGAGGGAGAGGGCCAGAAGGCGGCCGTCGGGGCTGAACGTCGAGGCGAGGACATTCCTCTCATAGCTCGCGGCGCGGACGACCGCGTCCGTGCCGGGTTTCCGCGTGTCAAAGACCTGGACGCCCCCCACCCCGCCCGCGGCCAGGTGCAATCCCCCCTTCCAGAAAGCGATGCCGCGCAGGGCACCCGCTCTGAACCTGGGCCACTCACGCATTCGAGGCGATGCGAACAGGCCGGACGTCTCCTTGAGATAATACCACTCCCAGCCTCGGAGATCGGACTGGTCGCCTCGCGGCTCGGCGGCATTCAGGGCTAAGGTGAGCAGGAACGGATGCGAGTTCTCCCAGGCGAGGCGGGCTCGACCGAGATTCAGGGCGTACTTGTCCCGTCGGAGCGCTTCGGCGCGGTCCTCGGCCTCCGCGCGGGCCTTCTCCTCCATGATCCTCCGGTCGTTGGCCGACCTGGCCTGGGCTTGGGCCTCCTTGGCGATGAACCGCACGCGCGTCTCGTTCTCCGTCGCCGCGAGTCGGCCCGCGACGGCCTCGCGCCACAGGTAGAGCATGGCGGTCAGCCCCACCATGGCCGTGAGCACGACCGCGGTGGTCGCCGCCGCCACGGACGGTTTACGCCGGGCCCACTTGACCACCCGCTCGCTCGTGGAGATCGGCCGTGCCTCGATGGGTTCGATTCGCAGCCAGCGCTCGAGATCCGTGGCGAGCGCTTCGGCCGAGCCGTAGCGGTCCTTCGGGTCTTTCTCCAAGCACTTCAGGCAGATCGTCTCGAGGTCGCGGTCAACCGAACGATTGAACTCGCGGGGCGGGTCCGGGTTCCGGTTCACGACCTTCTGAAGAATGTCGACCGCCGAATTCCCCTCGAAGGGAGGCCGTCCCGTGAGAAGGCGGTACAGCACGGCCCCCAGGCCATAGACGTCGGCCGACGTGCTCATCAGGCTGCGCCGGCCCGCGGCCTGCTCGGGCGGCATGTAGTGGGGAGTCCCCATGACGACTCCCGAACCCGACTCGGCCGAGGCCCCCCCGAGGTCCATCGCCAGGCCGAAGTCGGTGACGTGGGGCTCACCGGCCAGATCGATCAAAATGTTTTCCGGCTTGAGATCCCTGTGAAGAACGCCAAGCTGATGCGCGGCATGGACGGCGCGCGCGACCTTGGCGGTCAAGCCGACCGCCTCGCGGACGTCGAGGCCACTCGCCATCCGGGCCAGATTCGGGCCCTCGATGAGTTTCATGGAGTAGAAGTATTCGCCCTCGTGCTCTCCGACTTCATAGATCGGCACGAGGTTGGGATGATCGAGGCGGGCCGCCACCTCGGCTTCGGTCCGGAACCGGCGGACCGCCTGGCGGCCGGCGAACCGCGACGCCCGAATCAGCTTGATCGCGACCGGGCGGTTGAGGCTGATCTGCCGAGCCCGATAGACGACCCCCATGCCTCCGCGGGCGATCAGGCCAAGCAACTCGTAGTCGCCCAGGGTCCGGGGTTCGAACGTTCGGTCCGATCGGTCGGAGTCGTCGTTGGGGAGAGTGGCGCGCGGCTCGTGTTCGTCGTCCACGTCCATCGAGCCGTCGCCGCGGAGCGAGGTGGGCGCGGCCTCGTCCTGAGTGCTCAGGTCGAGCAGGCAGCGCGGGCAGAGTCCGCCAAGCGCGTCTCCGAAGACTTCGCCACCACAGGTCGGGCAGTCGCGTGGATCGGACATGGTGCCTCTTGGCTTCGACTCTGGGGAACGGCCTGAACGACGGCGCGGAAGCTCAGGACCGCAGCGCGTCTCTTAAGAAGCGGAGCTCCTCGTCGACTTCCGTTGGAGAGCTGACCGTGTCGGCGATCCGTTCACGGAGGACCTCGCGATAACGCGCCCGGAGCCGCTGGGCGGCCTTCTTGACGGCGTCCTCCCGGAGCCCTAACGCCTCGCCGATCCGAGTGTAGGTCGGCGCTTCGAGCTCCCCGGCCAGCGACGCCTTCAGCAACTCGAACAGCTCACCCTTGCCCTTGGCGTGGTACTCTCGGCCAAGCTGCGCGATCACGTTGTCGAGTAGGGTCAGAGCCCATCGGCGGTCGAACAGCGACTCCGGGGTCTGGCTCTCGACCGGCTCCAGAAAGTAACGGCGCTCGGCATCGTGGCTATCGATCGACACCGACGCCCGCCCTCCGCCACGCTTGGTCGCCTGGCGACGGTCACGCTCGTTGGCGAGGAAGTGCTTGCAACAGGAAAGCAGAAAGGCGCGGAACTTTCCCTTGGAGGGGTCGACCGAACCGAGGAACCTTTTTTCCAGGAGCCGGGTGAAGAACTCCTGGGTCGCGTCCTGGGCCTGGTCGGGGTCGTGGCCGCGGCGGCGGATATAAGCATAAACGGGAAACCAGTACTCCCGGCAGAGCCAGGAGAGCGCCTCGTCGACCTCGGAGGCCCCGAGACCCCGCGCGCGGGCGATCAGCGTCCATCGTGTCGATGGGAACTCGGCACCGTGGTTGGGGGGTGGGCCGGTCATGGGAATCTCAGCTCCGATCCGCCGGGCTGTCGCGATCCCCAGGGGGGCCGTCGCGCGGAGGTGGCACTTTTGTTGGAGAAGCGTCCATTCAGCTTCTGGAGGATGTCCCATCCCTGCTTGAAAAGGCAGGGCGGTTTCCCCGGTCATTCTCACGCCATGTCACGCTAGTTTCCAGCCCCTTGCTTCTCAACCGAGCCGGTCGCGTCGCACGCGAGTCCTTGTGTCGTCGACCTCCCTGACCGAACGTTCTCCGCCTTCCCCCCAATCCCTTCCTCATTCCTGGAGGAACTGGGGTAGGCGGCCGGGGTCGCTCGCGGCGCCGCGGCGGTTCACCGGGCGCCGCGGCGGCTGGGCATCACGCGCGAAGAAAGCGAGAGCGGCAAAACCTGATTGATAAAGGATCCGTCAAGCGCTCGGAAGTGGGCCGCCGTGTCCCGGCGGAAGCGGCGGTCCAGCGTCCGCACGGCCCGGTGCCGCTCCAGCGCGCCGCGAGGCTCCCGCCAGGCCGACAGATCGGACGGGACCAGGTCCGCGGCCTCGATCGGCCTCAACCGGGTCGCGGCCGCCGCCACCAGGCGGACCGAGCCCCGCATCACCGTCCCTGGGCACGCGACCTTCCGACCACCGCACCGCCACTCGTGGTCGCGGTACGAGCCGAAGAACCGCTCCAGGTCGTTGTTCGTCCGCGGCGGGCCCTCGACTTCGTAGCACGTGGAAGAGGCCCGACTCGTAGCTCCGCGTCCCCTTGGAGAAGTGGTCGAACGGCTCGGCCCGGGCACCCCGATGCGCGGCCGCCACAGCAGGCCGCACCCGGTTTGGCATGGTCTCCGGGTTGGAGGGCGTCACGCCGATTACCGACGATCCCATTGATCTTCATGTGAGGCTGCGCCGAGTCGAGGTGGCGCGATTGGGACGAATCGAGTCGGACGAACTTGTGGACCGTCTCCGGGCCGAGCGCGACCCGCGGCGAGTGATTCCGCCTCCCGGAGTAAGATCAAGGGCTCGACGTCGTTTCGCCATGTGAAGGCGTGAACGGTTTTCGGGACAAAGGTCTTGAGCTTGGATAGCCATATTTGGCGTTCAGCCCGGTGCCCAAGCCGATGATGGGCCATGGTTAGGAAGGCGACGTCACGCGGAGTCGTGGAGCCGTTACGCGCGACGATGGCATCCTCCAGGATTCGCGCAGCTTCTTGAAACCGTCCGGCGCGATACAGAGACGCCCCGAGAGCGGTTAGGGCGTCGGGACGGTTCACTCCCTCGTCCCCGTCCGCGGCGCGACGCGCGAGGCGGATCAGCCCCTGGGTGTCATCGACCACACCAGGCGCGAGGGCGCAGGCGAGCACCACGTCGATGGTGATTCGAGGGTCGGTCGAATCCTTGTGGAGATCGAGTAGCCTCGATGCGGCCCGCCGGGCCCCTTCGACGTCTTCCCCCTCCCACAACCCCAGAATTTGGATCGCCCAGTGGAGCGGGTCGTCTTCTGACCGGCCCGACGCCCGGCGGATGGCGTTGAGGGCTGGTCCCCAACGGCCCTCAACCGCGTGAAGACAGGCCAACGCCTCGGCGACTTCAGGCTCGTTCGTGTCCTCGAACCGCTGGAGGAGTACCTCCGATGCGGCCAGGAATTCTTGAGACTTCCCGGCCCGACGGAGCCCGACCACGAGCCGAGACTGGAGACCGAAATCCTCGGGCTTTCGCCGAACGGCTTGCCTCAGTTGCGGGATCGCCACGTCCCACTGCCCTCTCGCGGAGTACAGTTCATGAGTTGGTGACTGACGCCTCATCGATTTCAGGTCATCGAACGCTCCGGCCCTGGATCGGTAGCGGGCTTCCGCTTCGCGCAAGATCGCTTCCGGAAGTGGCGAGGCGTCCCAGACCCGAACCACGCCCTCGATTCCGCCAGAGACGAGTCGGTGCCCGTCGTCCGTGTAGACCAGGCTGAGTACTCCGGCGGCATGTCCCCTAAGGGTGAAGACGTTCTGGCCGGTGACTAGATCCCAAAGCTTGATCGTTCCGTCATTACTCGCCGAGGTGAGGCGACGGCTGTCGGGGCTGAATCGGAAGCAGTTGATCTCGGCCGAATGTCCGACCAGAGCGTGGATCGGTTTGCCGGTCGCCGCGTCACGAACTTCGATCGAGTTGCTCAGGATGTATCCGCCGCTGCGTGACTTGAAGTCGGGGCCGACCCAGTTGATCCTCTCAGCCGCGTACGTCCCGTCAGGGCTCTTGAAAGGCCGCAGGGTTGGCCAGCCCAGGCCCGCCCCGCGACGGAAGCCGGTTGGCAAGGCGTCGAGCAGTTCCCAGCCGTTCTGATCCCATTCAGTCAGGCGATCACCTGTCTCGAGGTCGAGGCCCTGGGTCACATTCTCTCCAAAGGGGGGCATCCCCGCCATGGCGAGGACCTGCCTCCCGTCGCTATGGATCGCGAGGTGTTTAACCCAGACGTTCCCAAGATCCACGGCGACCGGCCGACTCTTCCGCATATCCCAGTACTTCATGGTCCCGTCCAGGGAGCCGGTCACGATCTCGCGGCCGTCTCGGCGGAAAGCCAGCGATTGGACGAAGTCGGTGTGACCATGAAATCGCGCGAGGCTCTGGCCGCTGGGGACCTCCCAAAGGCGAACACAACGGTCCTCGCCGGCCGAGGCGAGTGTCCGCCCGTCGGGACTGAACTCAAGGTCGTAGACGAACCCGGTATGACCGAAGATCGTCTGACGCCTCTCAAGCGTCGTGGCGTCCCAGAGGACGATCGTCCGATCCCAGCCGGTGGTCGCCAGCCAACGCCCGTCGGGGCTGTACGCTGTGGCGTAGACCCAACGCGTGTGGCCTTCGAGTGGGTGGGGAGGGGAAGTGAAGGCGAGGTCCCAAACCTCGACGAGCCCGGAGCCCGCCACGGCGATCCGCTGACCGTCCGGGTGGAACGCCAGGTCATTCACGCCGCCGGCTGGGCCGGGTAGGGTCCGGGTCGGATGGCCTGTGGCCGAGTCGAACAGACCGACTCGGCCGGAACCGATCCCACTGTAAGTGCCGAAGCCGGCCGCGAGTGTCTTGCCGTCGGGACTGTAGGCGAGGCTCATGACGGCCGGGAAAGCGGTCTCGCGGACCGACCAGATGAGCCGACCGGTCTTCACGTCCCAGATCGTCACCACGGCCCCCCTCGGCAGGGCACCCCCGGAGCCGACCGCGACCCGTTCTCCGTCAGGGCTGATCACGACGCTCATGACCCTTCCCGGCGCGGATGGGAACGATTGTCTGAGACGTCCTGTGACGGCGTCCCAGAGGCCGACGTGAGCACTGTCGATCTCGCGTCGATCCGCGCTCATGACGGACCGGCCAACCCCCGCGGCGACCCAGGTCCCGTCCGGAGAAAACGCGACGGAATTGACGCTCTCGCCGGCCGATTCGACCGTCAAACGCTCTGGCCGACAAAGCCGCATCACGTAACGCCATTCCCAGCCGCGAAGTTCGGGAGGGCACCCGAGCAGAAGATCTTCCGCCACGGCGGCGTTATCGTCGGAAACCTCGCGGTAGGCACGATGGACGCGGTTGACGTAATCCTGTCGCACGAGGGCCTCCGCCCTCCGGTTCGCGATCCCTGTCGCTGTCAAGGCGTTATTGCGCTCCGCGCCGATGATGATTAGCGCGTCATGGATTCTCACGTACGACCAGATACCCAGAACCCCGAGCGTCCCGGCCATGAGGATCAGGGCGCAGGCCAGGCCTGTGATCGTCGGGTTGCGGCGGGCGAGCCTCCCCATACGCTCCCAGGGGGAAATCGGCATTGCCACGATCGGTCGGCCTTCCCGGAACCGCCCCAGGTCGTCAGCCAACTCGGAGGCCGACCCGTAACGCCGCTCTGGATCCTTCCGCAGGCATTTCATAGTGATCGTCTCGACGTCGCGGGGTAGGCGCGGGACCAATCGAGACGGCGGGACGGCGTCCGCCGTCCTGGCCTGCTCCAGCGTTTCCAACTCCGTGGCGCCCCGAAACGGAGGGCGTCCCGTCAGCAGTTCGTAAAGGATCGCCCCGAGGCCATAGACGTCGGCCGGAGGGCCGACCCGCTTGGCCTTGCCCTCGGCCAGTTCGGGTGCCATGTAACCTGGCGAGCCCATGATAATGTGGGACTTCGTGATCCCCGTGCCAGCGGCCAGCGACTTGGCCAGGCCGAAGTCGGAGACCTTTGGCACTCCACTGGCCGTCAACAAGACGTTGCCCGGCTTCAGGTCACGGTGGATGATGCCCAGGCGGTGCGCCTCGGCGACACCTCGGGACAGGGCCTCGACGAGTTCGGATGCCCGTCGCGGTGGCCAGGGCGTCCCGTTGAGCATCCGAGCCAGGCTACCGGCCTCGACGAGTTCCAACTCGAAGAACGGTAAACCGTCGACTTCGCCGATGTGTCGGATCTGCACGACGTTCGGGTGTTGCACACGGGCAACCACTTCGGCTTCGGCGAGGAATCGGGCGATATCCTCGGGCTCGGCGTAAGTGCCCGCGAGGATCATCTTCAGGACGCAGGGCCGGTTCAGGACGACCTGTCGCGCCCGATAGACCACCCCCATCCCCCCACGGTCCAACTCCTCGAGAACCTCGTATCCAGGAATCCTTGGCAGGGCGCGGACGGGCGAGGAGGTGTCTTCGCCGGGCTTCGCATCCCCGCGGTGTGGCTGGTCTTCCATGACCCCGTCTTCCCGACCCGCGGGTCCACGACAGATCCCGGCGGCATGGTCGTCGCCGCCGAAGATCGGTCGGTCGAATAGGCTGTCGGGTTGGTCGTGCGCCGCGAGCAGAGCCTCGACCCTCTTCCGCAAATCCGGGTCGCCCGAGCATTCGCGATCGAGAATCGCGGCGCGTTCTTCGTCCGATTCACACTCGGAAGCCAATTGAAACACCGCCTGGACGCGTCTCGAATCGAGAGGCATGGAAGAAACCTCGCGGGACAGGCCTCGCTTCCCTCTCGGACGCTGGCCCGTGCTAGAGCGCCTTGAAAGGGCGCTGAGCTATCTTTGGAGAGAGTCACGGAGCCACGCCCGAGCGTAGGCCCACTTCTGTCGCGCGAGATAGACAGTGATCCCGAGGGCCAGGGCGACGTCCTCATGACCCATACCGGCGAACTGGCGTAGTTCGACCACCTTCGCCGCGACAGGGTCCTCATCCTCGAGTCGGCTCAACGCGTCATCCAGTGCGAGGAGATCCTCGTCACGCTCAGTGACGGCCTGGTCGGTCAGAGGAACCCGAAGGAGACCTCCACCTCGCTTTTGTCGCATTTTCCGGCGCGCGTTCTCCACGAGGATCCGGCGCATCGCCTCGGCCGCCGCGGAAAAGAAGTGCGCGCGGCCATCCCAGTGGCTCCGCGTGGGGCCCGCGGCCAGACGTAAGTAAGCCTCATGGACCAGGGCCGTGGGCTGGAGCGTGTGACCGGGTTTCTCTCGCAGTAGCTTCCTCGCCGCCAGCCTTCGAAGTTCGGCATAAACGAGCGGAAGCAAATCCTCGGCTGTCCGTCGATCGTTTTCGTCAACGGTCATAGGATCCGTTCGATGAAGTCCGTCCCCTGGGTTTCCCATCCGCGTTCCTCCGATCATGAATCATCCCCTTCGCGTCGGTTCGCGCGCCAGGATTTTCCGGCGGACCCAATCAGATAAGTCGCCGCCAATCGACGATTCCGGGCAAGCCTGGAATGACGGGAACGCGCGAGATCGTCCGGGGCGAGCGGTTCCTCGGCGATCGAGGCCCACGGTATCGTCTCGAGGCGCGGTCTCAGGCGAATTCCGCCGCGTCGCGGATACACTCCATCGATAGTACCCTTGCGTCGCGCCGCCGTGACGGGTGAGCGTCTCGATAGGAGTGGTTTCTTCCGCGAAACAGACCTTATTAACGAGAGGTATTGGATCTTTCGCTCATCCGTTCGAGGAAATCTCGCAGGGAAATGGCTCGGTCTTCGATGGGGGGATCCAGGAACGAATCGTCGCGTCGTTGAATGTGAAACCCCCGATTTGGTCATCACCGGTGGGGGTCCATACCCGGTCGACAAGCGCGTCACGTCGTCTAACTTCTCGCTGGTTCCCTGGGAATCACCGCCAAAGGTGGTTCCCACGGGTAAACTCCACGACCCTCTTATTTTAAGTGGAAACCCAGAATGATTCACCCAGTTTTCCTGTGGACGTCGTCCTGGATGAACACGCATCCATCCGGTCACGCCGTCCTGTGATTCGCGCCGCGATTGGTCGTCGCCTAAACGAAAGCCGAAGACCTTCACCCGAGAGGCGTGCCACCGAGAGGCGTGCCACCGGATGGATCGCCGACCAGTTGGAGAACACGTTTCCCAGGGTCGGGGGATGGGTCGCGAGGGTCCGCTTCCTGGTGACGAGAAACTCCGGGGTGGCCGACTCGAAGGCCACCGAGGCTTGACGGACCGCGACGCTTCGATCCAAGCCTGTCGAGAGAGGCGGCGGACTCGACTGACCGTGAAGATCGAGCGACCGAGTCTCTCGGCGATCAGGCGATCGCGGGAGATGTCGACCGGGTCGGTCTTGAACCGAGGCGCGTCGAGTCGATCGAGTTCGGTATCGCTCGGTCGTGAAGTCGGTCCGTCCTTTCAGGGCGAGACAAGTCACATACACACAATCATCCTAGGACGTGATCACGAAATGGAAATCGTTTCCGCGATGGAGTTTGTGCCTCGGGCACCCGGTCCCGGCCAGATCGCCCCGTAATCACCTCGGTACCCGTTTCGAGCTCGTCAAAGACAGCCTCGCGATCGCCGGTGTCGATGAATTGGAGCGGTCGATCCAAGTGCTTGGATCGGTCCGGTTGGTTCCCCCGGGAGCCGCGGTACGATCCTCAACCCGACGTCATCAAGCGTTGCTTGAGGTCAGGCTCATGGTGGGACGATTCGTCGCGTCGAAACGAGACGTCTGAGAGGCGGACCAGGTCAGCTTCCCGGAGAACCACAGGCCGCCTGGATGATTGACGCCATAATCACAGCCATTGAGTGGAATCAGACATGGACGAGCCTTCCCCCGCTCCCCAGGACGCCTTGTCCGCCGTAATCACAGCGATTGAGTGGATCCAGAGTTGAAGCGAGTCGGCCGGAGGAATCTTCTGGCGGGACGTGACTCCAGCCATCGTATTCGAGGACCATCCACGCAGTCAGCACTCGGTTTGGTCCCGGCTCACTGAAGACCGTGAATTGACGAGACCCAATTTTTTTCAACAGACCCGGACGATAATGGCGCATTCCACTTCACTCGCTTTTCGAGATGATCCGCACCCCGATCAATTATGGTCGAATCGCAACCCCGAGGCTACCGTTCAGGGTCCTCTGAGGGAGGGTTGCGCGCACCGAGGGGTGCCGATTCACCAGGACTCACAGCTGAGGGGAAGCGCCACCCATGTCGCGATATTCGACCAAGTTCTCGAAGACCGGCAGTCGACCCCTTGACAGCGACCCGCGCGGTTCCTCTCGACGTTCGCGGGGCGATCGATCGCGACGCGCCCGGATGAACCTTGAGGTGCTTGAAGACCGACTCGCGCCGGCCAGGTTTTCCGTTTCGGGTGACGTGCTCAACCTTGTACTGGACGACAACGAACGGCTGGGCGTGGTGAGCAAGGGGACGTCCTACGCTCTCGCACTGTCGGGCGGGTCGACCTGGAGCGGCACAAATAACGCCAACGTGACTGGCAACGGTTCAGCCACTCTCACCGTCACCGCCGCGGGGATCGGCACGTTCACGTCGGGCATCGTGATCAATGACAATGACGCGACGACCGGGGGTACCGCCGTCGCGTTCAACGACAGCGGAACGTATGCGTATTCGAACCCGTTCAACGTCATTCTGAACCGTTCCTCCACTGGCGCCTCGACACCCGGCCTGAGCTTCACCGGTCGGTCGACCTTCGCCGGTGCCGCCGGCCTCAACGCCTCGGCGAGTGGCGACGTCGTGATCAACGCCGGGGCGGGAGTTACGTCGAACGGGGGCCTCGTCCGGATCGTGACGACGGGGGCCAACTCGGCGATGACGGTGGACGGGGCCGTCGTCAACGCGGACGCGGAAGTCCTCCTCAGGGCGACGGGGTCGCTCACGGTCGGCGCTCTCGCCACCGTCAATAGTGGGGCCGGCCCCTTGACGCTCGCCTCCGACCTGAGGTCGGACGGCGCTAGCGACGATGGGAACGGCGCCCTCACGGTCAACGGAGCCCTCCACGGGGCTAGCGTCTCGCTCCGAGGCGCTGACATGAATATCGGCGCGGCCGCCCTCATCGGGAAGGCCACGGCCTCGGGGCCGGTCCTCAGCACCTTCGTCGGGAGCGGCCAGGGGTTGAGCGCTCCGAACAACCTCGCGTTCGACGCCGCTGGCAACCTCTACATCGCCAACAGGGCCGCCAACAACATTCGCAAGGTCACCCCCACTGGCGTCGTGAGCACCTTCGCCAGCGGGCTGAATGGACCCGCGGCGCTCGCGTTCGACGCGGCGGGCAACCTCTACGTCGCGAACGCGGCCAACAACACCGTCAGCAAGGTCACGCCAGCGGGCGTCGTCTCGACAATCATCAGCAGCGGGCTGAATCTGCCCCAGGGCCTGATCATCGACTCCGCCGGGAACCTCTACGTCGCGAATTCGAATGTCGGCACGTTGCTCAAGTACACGCTTTCCGGGACCTCGCTGGGCACTTTCGCATCAGGGATCAGCGGGGTCAATCAGGGACTCGCCTTCGACACCGCCGGCAACCTCTACGCGACCGCCTACAACGCGAACACGGTCGTCAAGATCACGCCCGCGGGAGTCAAGAGCGACTTCGTGACCTCCGACAAGGGGCTCATGAACCCCACCGGCATGACGATCGACACGGCCGGCAACCTCTACGTCTCCAACTCCTCCAACAACACGATCAGCAAGGTGTCGCCGGCGGGCGTGGTGAGCACCTTCACCACGGGTGTGAACATCCCGGTCGGCGCGGCGTTTGACGCGGCCGGCAACCTCTACGTCTCCAACTTCGGATCCAACACGGTCAGCAAGTTCACGCCCAACCTGGTGGCGACGAACTCCGTGACCGTTCGTTCGTCGATGCCGGGCCGTCCGATGCACCTTGGCGGCGCGGACAATAGCGCGGTCTCCGGCATCAATCTCACCACGGCCGAGTTGGCCCGGGTCGTCACGTCGGCGACGGGCACGGTGACGATTGGTGACGCCAGCCAAACCGGCGACCTCGTGTTCGCGGGCGCGAGACCGGCATCCACCGCGGGGGCGGCGACGGTCGTCGCGCAATCGGTCGCGGGGCAAGGCCGGATCTTGCTCGATGGAAGTATGGGCACGGCGTTGGACGGCAACGGAGGCCGGGTCACGCTCAATCCGGGCGGAGGGGGCCTCGACATGTCGCCGTCGGCCACCGCTCCGGCGATCGTGACGGCCGGGTTCACGGCGGAGGGACCGCTTGGACTCGAGCTGGGCTTCGCGCCCACGGTGGGTCAGCAAATCACACTCATCCGTAACTCGGGGGCGCCGATCGTCGGCGGCTTCGACAACCTGCCGGCGGGGGGCACGGTCGTCCTCGACTATTTGGGCGTGCCCTACTCCTTCGACGTCAGCTACGCCGGCGGGACCGGGGCCGACCTGGTCCTCACGGCCCTGGGCGCGTCCAACGCCGCGGTTTCCTCGATCGCCAGGGCGGGCGGCCCGCTGACGAACTCCGAGAGCGTCGACTTCACGGTCACTTTCAGCCGGGCGGTGACGGGCCTCAGCGCGTCCAATTTCACGGTCGTCGCCGACCCCCGCATCCGCGGGGCGGCCGTCACTGGGGTGGCCGGCGGCGGCACCTCCTGGACCGTCACCGTCGCGACCGGCGCCGGCGAGGGCCCCCTCGGACTGAACCTGACCAACTCGGCGGGGGTCGCCGACGCCTCAGGGGGCGGACTCGCCAACCTCCCGTTCGCGGGGCCGTCGTACACGGTGGACAAGACGCCTCCCGCGGCCCTCGCGATCTCGACCGTCGGCCGCGGTGTGACCGCCGCCGCCAGCGTCGATTACCTCGTCCGGTTCAGCGAGGCCGTGACCGGGGTCAATGCGGGCAACTTCTCCCTCGTCGCCGACCTCGGCATCGATGGCGCGGCGGTGACCGGGGTGTCCGGGGGCGGGACCACATGGACCGTCACCGTTGCCACCGGCAGCGGCGACGGCGACCTGCGGCTCGACCTCGTCGACGGCACGGGCATCCGCGACGCCGCGGGCAACCCGCTGGCGGCGACCCCGGCGCGGGGCCAGACCTACACGATCGACAAGACCTCGGCCACGGTCACCGCGATCAACCCGACGGGCCCGAGGGTCACCAACTCCTCCGCCGTGACCTTCAGCGTCACCTTCAATTCGATGGTGACGGGGGTCGCGCCTCGTCACTTCTCCCTCATTCAAGGGGGCGGGCTTGCCGGCGCGAGCATCACGCGGGTCAGCGGCATCGGCAGCAACTGGACCGTGACGGCCGACACCGGGGTCGGGAGCGGGACTCTCGGCCTCAGCATGACCGACGCCGCAGGCGTCACGGACTCCGTCGGCAACTCCCTCACCGGCATCCCATTCACAGGCAGCCAGGCGTTCACGATCGACAAGACCGCCCCAACGGTCGCATCGATCAACCGCGTCGGCGCGGCGACGACCGGCGCGGCCGCGGTCGACTTCGCGGTGACCTTTAGTGAGCCCGTCATCGGGTTGACCCCTCGCAACTTCGCCGTGGCGGCCGGAGCGGGCGTCGCCGGGGCCTCGGTCGCCGCCGTCAGCGGCGGGGGCGCGTCGTGGACCGTCACGGTCAATACAGGGGCCGGCGACGGCACTCTCGGGCTCGACCTCGTCGACGCCTCCGCCGTCCGTGACGCCGCCGGCAACGCGCTCGGCGGCGTCCCTTTCTCCGGGCAGTCGTACACGCTCAGCAGGGCCCCGTGGGTCGTCGGCATCACCACGACGGGCCCGACGGTCCTGACGGCCAGGAGCGTGACTTACAACGTCACCTTCAGCGAGCCCGTGACCGGCGTCACGGCCAACAACTTCACCCTGGCCGCCGCCGGCGGGGTCAGCGGCGCGCGGATCACGGGGGCCTCCGGCGCCGGCGCGTCCTGGGCCGTGACGGTCGACACCGGTCTCGGCGACGGAACCCTCGGCCTCGACCTGACCAACGCGACGGGGATCAAGGACTCCTCGAACAACCCGCTCACGGGCGTCCCGTTCCGAGGCCAGATCTACACGCTCGTCAGCACCGGCCCCGAGCTCACGTCCATCCGGACGGACACCTCGTCGATGACCACGGCCGACATCGTCTCCTACGTCGTCGGTTTCAGCCGGCCCGTGACGGGCGTCACCGCGGCAAACTTCGCCCTGGCGGCGGGGGCGGGGATGACCGGGACCGCCATCACGGGCGTGTCGGGGAGCGGGGCCTCCTGGACGGTCACCGCCGCCACCGGGACAGGCGACGGTCCGTTGAGGCTTGACCTGGTCAACAACCGGGGGATCGTGGACGCCTCGGGCAACCCCCTGGAGACGCTCGATTTCACCGGGGCGTCGTACTACGTTAATAAGTCGGGGCCGACCAACCCGATCGACCTGGTCGGCCCCAGTCTGACCAACGGCGAGGGCGGGGTCCAGTTCCTCGTCACGTTCAGCACCGCCGTGACGGGGGTCGACCTGACGGACTTTCGGCTCGCCCTCAGCCGCGGCCTGTCCGCGACGTTGACCGGGATCACCAGGAACGACGCGTCATCCTACACCGTCAACGTGGGCGGCGTCACGGCGGCCGGAACGATCAATTATTCCCTCGGCCTGAACCTGGTGAACAACGGGAGCATCCGGGACCTGGCCGGTAACGTGCTCACTCCCACCATCAACCCCACCTTCGTGAACGCGGGAACCTTCCCCTCCGGCGTCAACGTCGATCGCGTGGCGGTGGGAGACCTCAACGGGGACGGCCGGCCCGACGTCGTCACCGCCAACCTCGGTGGCGCAACCGTCCAGACCGATTTGCAGGGAATCGGCGTGCTCCTGTCCAACGCCGACGGCAGCCTCGGGGAAGTGCGCCTCCTCGATACGAACTTCAACGTGAACTCCGTGGCCCTGGCCGACGTCAACCGCGACGGCAGGCTCGACGTCATCGCCGCGAACTCCGGCAAGTTCAGTGGTGAGAGCTCCCATACGGTCGACGTCTTCCTGGGTAACGGCAACGGCACCTTCCAGACCCGCCGGACCAATGCGATCGGCCTCCGCATGAAGTCGGTGATGGCCGCGGACGTCAACGGGGACGGCAAGGTCGACATTCTCGGGGTCACCGCGAACGAGAATGCGATCAAGGTGCTGCTGGGTAATGGTGACGGCAGCTTCCAGCCGTACCGGAGCTTCACCGCCGGCCCGGTCACGGTCGGGTTCACGGTGGCGGACGTCAATCGCGACGGCAGGTTGGACGTCATCGTCGCGAACCAGGCATCCTCTTTCATCCCGGCCGCCGGCGTACTCTCGGATTTCGCGGCCCTCTCCGGAACAGTCGGCGTGATGCTGGGCAACGGAGACGGCACCTTCCGGCAACAAACGACCTATGCCAACGCGAGTAACTATCCCTCCGCGGTGGCGACGGCCGACCTGAACCGGGACGGCAACCCCGATATCGTCGTCGCCATCCGGGACCAAATCGGGGTCCTGCTGGGCAACGGCGACGGCACCTTCCAGGCCCAGGTCAACTACGCCGGCAACTCGGGACTCCAGCTGGCGGTCACAACGGCTGACATGAACGGCGACGGCAAGGTCGACGTCATCGTGACCGGCGAGAACAACTCCGTGAAACTCCTGAAGGGCAACGGCGACGGCACCCTCCAGGCCCCCGAGGCGATCGACACCGGCGCGAACGCGACACACGTCGCCGTGGCACCGATGTTCGGGGGAGGCATTCCCGTCCTCGTCGTGGCCAGATCGGCGGTGGAGACCCCCGGCAGCATCCCCCTCGGCGCCGTGACCCTCCTGGCACCGGGCGACCGCGGCCCCACATACACCATTGACCAGCGCCGCCCGGTCGCCCGCTCCCTCAACCGCATCGGCCTTCCCACGACGAACGCCGAGACCGTGGATTACAGCCTCTCCTTCGACGAACCGGTCCTCAGCGTCAGCCCGGCCAACTTCTCCGTGACCACCACGGGCAACCTCACGGGGGCCCACGTCTCCGGGGTCTCCGGCTCAGGGAGAGACTGGGTGGTCACCGTCAACACCGGCTCCGGCGACGGAGACCTGTCACTACGGCTGTCGAACTTCACGGGGATCAAGGATGCCGCCGGAAACACCACGTCCGGCCCCGCCCTGACCGGCCAGCCGTTCACGATCCTCAAATCCACGCCCGTTCTGATCTCTCTGGAGCCGGTGGGCCCCTCGATCACCGGCGCCAGCACCGTGGACTTCACCGCCACCTTCAGCTCACCCGTGACCGAGTCGACCTGTCGGACTTCCGGCTGCACCACTTCCCGAACACAAGCGCCACGAGGAACTCGGTCACCCAGGTGAGCCCCTCGGTCTACAACGTCAGGGTCACCGACGTCGGGA
>JBFWRA010000003.1:0-19733 GCA_050249155.1 Isosphaeraceae bacterium
TGGTGGGGTTACAAGGTAACCGCTCCAGCCTTCGGGGACCCCGATTCCACGAACGACTCTACCTCTGGTTCGCGACCGATCCGGCGGGCTTCGGCCTGGTGGCGGTGGAGTCGGCGAAAGTCGTCGGGTTCGTCGCCGGGGCCAGGCTGGGGAGCGGCCCCGCGATCACCCGATTTACCCTGGGGGAGACCGTCAGGGCCCTTTTGAATCGCCCTTGGTTGTTCGCCCATCCCAAGATCGTTGAGGGAATCGCGAGGAAACTCGTCCAAGCCGTGAGGCCGCGTCCTCCCGAGATCACCTTGCCGGGTCCACCGGGCCTGGCGACCGCGTCGATCGTTGGGATCGCGGTGACTCCCGGTTGGAGGGGCGCCGGCGTTGGAAAGTCGCTTTTGCGGGAGTTCGAGTCGGTGGCGACGGCCAAAGGATACAGACGTGGCTACCTCAGCGTCCGAGCCAAGAACCTGGCGGCGCGTCGCTCCTACGAGCGATCGGGATGGTTGGAATGCGAGCCGAACGCCGGCGCGGTGATCACCTACGCCAAGCTGATCGACCTCGGTTTGGACGAAGCCGCTTCCTCTGAAGGTGAGGCGATGGTTGGCCAATCACTTTGAGTCGATTTACCGTCGATGTCCGATCTGGACCCAGAACGTCGCGGTCTCCCTTTACGGAGCTTGGTGGCGTCGTCGACGGATGGGGCCGATCTTCCAGCGGAAGGTCGCCGAGTTCCGTTCGAGGGAACGCTTCACCGCCCTCCAATGGCGAGAGTATCAGGTCCAAAGTCTTCGGTTGCTCTTGCGACACTGTTTCGCCACCGTCCCTCACTATCGAGAAACGTGGTCGAGCCT
Organism: Isosphaeraceae bacterium; assembly: GCA_050249155.1. Taxonomy (GTDB): domain Bacteria; phylum Planctomycetota; class Planctomycetia; order Isosphaerales; family Isosphaeraceae; genus JBFWRA01. Next base: position 846 of record JBFWRA010000003.1, read on the forward strand.
CGGGATCGACCAGCGGGAACTCGCGAGGTTCGAGCTCGAGGATCTCCGCCGACTACCGACTGTGGGGAAGGAGGATGTGCGAAGATCCCCAGCCTCGTTCCTCTCGGAGGCCCCGGGCAAGGGGCGGCTGTATTCGACGCACACCAGCGGGAGCACCGGCACCCCCCTCGAAATCCGAATGACCGCCTCGACCCACCAGACGTTCTACGCCGCCTACGAGGCTCGCTGTCGGAATTGGGCGGGCGTGGACTGGAGGATGAGCCGGGCGATGATCGGAGGTCGGCTGGTCGTCCCAGAGGCCGTCGCCAACCCTCCGTTCTGGCGATACAACGCCGCGGAACGGCAGCTCTACCTCTCGGCCTTTCACATCGCTCCGTCGACCGTCGCTCACTACGCCGGCGCTCTGAACCGATACCGGCCCGATTACCTGGTCGGTTACGCGTCGGCCCACTTCTTCCTCGCCCGGATGCTCGAGGAGGCCAACCTCGACGTTCACTCTCCCAAGGCGATCTTGACCAGTAGCGAAAAGCTCGACGCGGAAATGCGGGCGGTCCTGGAGAGGGTGTATCGTTGCGAGGTCTTCGACGGCTACAGCGGCGTCGAGACCTGTTGCCTCGCCAGCGAGTGCGCCTCGCATCGCCTCCATGTCAGCCCCGACGTGGGCGTGGTGGAGTTGCTCGACGAAGCCGGAAGGGAATCGGAACCGGGCGCGGAGGGGGAGATCGTGGCCACCGGTCTCCTCAACTTCGATCAACCTCTGGTCCGTTACCGGACCAGTGACGTGGCGCGTCGATCGCTCGAGGAATGTCCTTGCGGCTCGTCGATGCCGATCCTCGATGAATTGGTCGGCCGCGTGGAAGACACGGTCGTCGGACCCGACGGTCGCGAAACCGTCCGGTTCCACGGCCTGGTCCTCGGCCTGCCCTCCATCCGCGAGGCCCAACTGGTCCAGGAATCGGTGGATCAATTCACGGTTCGAATCGTCGCTCCTGACGGTCTTGGGAACTTCGAGCGGGAGACGATCGCGAAACGCCTCACCGAGAGGGTCGGCGACGTTTCCATCGAATTCGAGGTCGTCGGGGCGATCGAGCGCACCAGCCGCGGAAAATTCCGGGCGGTGATCAGCAAGGTTTCCAGGGAAACCCGTCGCTGATCGCGTCCGGATTCATGCCGAGCTTCCCGATATCCTCGTGTTCCACGACATGAACATTCTCCTCATTAATCACTACGCCGGGTCGCCATCTCTCGGGATGGAATACCGCCCCTACCACTTCGCCCGCCAGTGGGTCAAGCTTGGCCATGAGGTGACGATCGTCGCCGCGACCCACTCGCACCTGAGGCCACGGCCTTCGGGGGCTCGTGGGCTATGCACCGAGGAGGTCGTCGAAGGAGTCCAATACCTCTGGCTCGGGTCCGTGCCGTACCAAAGGAACGGCCCGAGGAGGGGGATCAACATCCTTTCCTTTGTCGGCAACGCTCTGGCCCATTCCCGGAGGATCGGCCATCAGGCACGCCCCGACCTTGTGATCGCCTCCTCGACGTATCCGCTTGATATCGTCGTCGCGCGACGAATCGCCAGGGCCCACAAGGCTCGCTTGGTCTTCGAAGTCCACGACCTCTGGCCGTTGACCCCGATCCTACTCGGCCAGATGTCCGAGCGTCATCCGTTTATTCGACTCCTCCAGTGGGCCGAGGACCACGCGTACCGGCACGCGGACGCAGTCGTCTCGATGCTCCCGTGCGCCAAGGAGCACATGGTCGGTCGGGGAATGACACCCGGCAAGTATCACCACGTTCCAAACGGAGTCGACGTCGACGCGTGGGACTCGGAGGAGTCCACGATACCCATCTCGCACTCCGAGGCGTTGGAGAGACTGCGCGGCGAGCGACGATTCATCGTGACCTACGCGGGCCACCATGGGATAGCCAACGCGCTCGACCAGTTCATCGAGGCCGCCGGCCATTCGCGTGATCTTCCCATCACGTTCGTTTTGGTCGGCGATGGTCCACTCAAGGCCAACCTCCAGGAGAAGGCCGAGGAGGCCGGCTTGGAAAACGTCTTGTTCCTTCCCCCCCTGCCCAAGAAGTCGATCCCATCGTTGCTGTCGAGTTCCGACGCCCTGTTCATCGGGTGGAACCGCAGCCCGCTTTACCGCCACGGCGTCAGCCCGAACAAGCTCTTCGAGTACATGATGGCGGCTCGCCCGGTCGTCCACGCGATCGAGGCGGGGAACGACCCGGTCGCGGAGGCGGGTTGCGGCCTAACCATCCCTCCCGGCGAGCCTGTCGAACTCGCCCGCGCGTTTCGCGAACTGCTCACCACTCCGCCCACCGCGCGGGCTGAGATGGGGCGTCGTGGACGTCAATTCGTCGAAACCCACCACGATTATCGCGTCCTCGCTCGTCAATTCCTGGAATTCGTCACCGTCGACGCGGGGTGACTCTCGCTCTCCATACGGACGCCCCCGAGGGCGTTTTGAAGCAAGCTCCCGCCCACTTCACTCCCACCGCCTTACTCATTTCTTCCAGCCCTCGCTCTCACTGACCGCGGCGAGTCGGCCACCTTCACCCTCGCTTCCCCAATTCCGTCGTTGACCGTCAGCTCCTTGGAATCGACACCGTCGTCCAAAGCGATCCGGTCAAGCCATGCCCTGATCTTTTTCTATGAGCAATATATATAGACGCGTTCATATAATATGAATAATATCGAATCCATCGGCCCTTGACGTGGACGTCGGCCGGTGGCGATCGTCGAGTGGGACGGGCCGCGCCCACTCCCCGATGATCGCGGACGCCGTCGCGGCACCCGGCGGCACCGCTACGAACCAAGGTGGTCGCGGTACCATTGAACCGTCTCTTGGAGCGCCTCGCGCAACGAATAGTGCGGGGCCCAGTCCAAGGACTCCCTCGCCATCGAGTGGTCGAGGTGCTCAGTTTCGTGCGCCGCGCCCGGCTCTCGGACCTCGGGTTCGACGTCCAGGTCCACCACGGCCAACACCTCGCGGACGAGTTCGAGGACGGAAATGGGCCGGTCCGGGACGAAGTTGAACGCCTCGCCGTGGAGGTCGGGATCGCGGGCGACCCCTTCGGCCAGGGCGAGAAGTCCAGCGACCGTGTCCTTGACGTAGAGGTAACCCTTCACGTCGCGGCCACTCCGCTTGATGACCGGGGCCTGCCCTCGAAGGGCGGAGTGGATCGAGGCGGTGACGATGTGGTTGGAGTGGTGGTCGTCGCCGCCAAAAGAGTTGGTGATCCGGGCGATCCCGACGGGCACACCGTAGCCCTTGCCGTAAGTGCGAGCGATGACGTCGCCGCAGAGTTTCGACGTCGCGTACGTGCCATCGCCGTTCAGAGGCGCACCCTCACGCGTCGGAGTGACGTGCTGGCTGCCGTAGACGTGGTTGCTCGACACGGCGACCAGAGCCGACGGCGAACCCTCGAGTCGACAAGCCTCCAGCAAATGCAAGGTCGCCGTCACGTTGCTCGCGAAGGCCCCGATCGGGTCGAGTCGGCTCGACTCGACGCCAGGCTGGCCCGCGAGGTGGATGATGACGTCGGGCCCGAGTGCGGCGATAGCCGCGCGAGTCGCGGAAAGGTCGACCAGGTCGACCGTCGTGAACTCGAACGGGACTTCGAGTCGGCGGGGCGGCTGAAGATCCATCACGTGGAGCCGGGCCCCGGTCGGGGCAAGCGCACGCCCGACCCAACGGCCGACGAATCCAGACCCGCCTGTGATGAGAACGCTCGCATCCTTCCAAAAACTCTGATTCACGGCGTTACGAAGACGGCCCAGGTGGAGGGGAAAGTCGCGATGGCGACTCCAGGTTGATTCGAGATTATCCGGCCTTGGCTTGATTTGCAAGGATTTGATCTATTGGATGGCTCGTCCCGGGTGGCTTTGAGCATCCTGAGATGTTTGTAGTTAATGATCCGCCGGAAGCCTTGGGGGATGGCGTCGAGGGCCACCGCCGTCCAACGCGAGGCCATCGAACCGCTGCGCCAGTGCCTCAGTCGGCGGACACGGTCGTGGCCTCAACCCAGCCTTGGGTTGGAGCGGGAGCCCGACCCGGAGGTCGTCTCAAGCCTCCAAACCCACGCCTCGGAGATCTTCCAGGCGCTCGCCAGCGGCACCGGATCCTCCATGAACGTGATCGCCCGAATGGTATTCCTCAGGAGGCTTCCACCGTCCGTTCGCTTCACTGTCAATCCCCCCCCGCGCCGGTGGCCGCCTTCTCGGCCTTGACGGCCGCGGGTCGGTGCCGCTCCGGCGTCTTGGGCACGCGGTTGATCAACTCGTTCACGCCCCCGGCGCGCTTGTGAAGCTCGAACCCGTCGTAGAGCTCGCCGAGGGCCGTTCGGGCCTCGTAGCTCAGGCGGTCGCCGTCGATCGTGATGATCTGGTAAAGCTGCGTGTCCTCGCCGGATCGGACCATCCAGTCCTCGCGCTTGTTGTCGTACATCTTCGGTCCGCTCACCGAGACGACGTAAACCGTGCCCCCGCCGTCGTCTCGGCGGCTCACGCCGGTGGCGACGTTCTCATGGACCCTCAGGCCACTGCGCGCATAGGTGTGATCATGTCCCTGCAAGACGAGGTCGACCTTGTACCGATCGAACAGCGGCTGCCAGAGATTGCGGAGCGTCGGGTTGTCGCGCGCCATGGCGGCCGAGTAGATCGGGTGGTGGAAGGTGACCACGGTCCAGCGGTTGGGGTTCTCAGTCAGCGTTTTCTCGAGCCAGGGCACCTGATCCGCGAGCCTCTCGTTGGAGTTCAACGAGACGATCCGGACGCCCTGATAATCCACGTGGTAGACCGACTCCTCGAGCCCGGGGGGGCCGTGTTCCGGCAAGGTGAACTGGGGACGCCAGTGCCTGGAGAGCGCGGCCTTCGGCGTCTCGGTCGCGGCTTTCGAGGCTGGCGCCTGGGCCGCCGTGTCGGCCTTGGCGGCGGGGGCCGCGGTGGGGACGGCCGGCCTCTCGTACTCGTGGTTTCCGGGGGTGGGGAGGCTCGGCACCATCGCGTTGACCCAGCCTCCGGCGTGAAACCACTCGCCCCAGAGGGCGTCTCGGTTGGCGCGGTTGACCAGGTCGCCGGCGTGGATGATGAACGCCGCCTTGGGCGCGTCGGAGTAGGCCCCTCGAATCACCCGGGACCAAAGGGACTTGAGGTCGTTTTGCGCGTCGCCGAAGTATATGAACGAGAACGGCTCGGCGGTGGCCGCGGCGGTCCTGGCGTGGACCCACTCGCTCCAGTTCACGCCGTCACCCACGCGGTACGCGTAGATCCGCGACGGCGCGAGGTCGTCGAAGACGATCGAATGATAGCGGGCGTCCCCCAGGTCGGTCGTCAACGGCTGGCTCGCCGCCTCCAGGGTCCTGGCCGCCGCGACGAACTTCGGGCCGTCGTCGGCGGGGGCGATCTGGGCGACGGCCCTGGAGACGCTGGCGTCGGTCCGCCAGGTGACGGCGATCGATCGGGAGGGGTCCTTGGCGAACGTTCGAATGATCCGGTCGGGGATCGCGGTGGGCCGGTGGGCCTCGGTCTCGGGAACGGCCTGGGGCGGGTGGTCGTGGCCATCGTGGGCCTGGGCGATCAGGGGAGACGCCAGCAGGGCGATCAGACCGGTCAGTCGCCAGCAGAAGGTGGGTCGGCTCGTCATCGAGGGTTCCTCAGGCGATCGTTTCGGAAAGGGCCCAATCTCGGTCTCCAGGATAACGCGATGAGCCGACGTTGACAGCGGTCCTGGGCTCCCATCGTTCAAAAAATATCGTTCATTTATTGAAATTTCACAAAGCGTATCGATCGTCGCGGCGTCGGAGGTCAATCCAGAGGGTCGGCCTCGGAAGCGGCTCGCGGAGCGTGCCGGGGGAGCCGGACCTCGAACGCGCTTCCCACGCCGAGACGGCTGGTCACGCTGATCGAACCGCCATGGGCCTCGACCACTCCCTGGCAGATCGCCAGGCCCAGGCCGCCTCCTCCGGAGCGTTCCCGGTCTTCCCGGGCGCGCGCCAGGTCGACTCGGTAAAACCGGTCGAACAGCCTGGGGAGGTGCTCCTCCGAGATCCCGACCCCGGTGTCGTCGACGATCAGGACCGCCATGGCCTCGTCCTCCTGGTCGATCGAGGCCGAGACGGAGACCGAGCCACCTGGCCGGTTGTAGGTGATCGCGTTGCCGACCAGGTTCATGACCACCTGCGCGAGCCTGCCGGGGTCGCAGAAGACCCAGACCGGCTCGGCGGACGTGGCGACCTCGACGCGTACCCCTCGGGCTTCCGCCAGGGGTCGGAGCAGTTCGACCCCTTCCTCGGCGAGAGCCCCGAGGTCGACCTGGGTCTTGTTCGCGTCGATCTTGCCCGCGTCGACGTTGGCGAGGGTCAAGAGATCCTCCACCAGCGCGTTCATCCGGCGACCGGCTCGCTGGCAGGCCAGCAACGCCTCCTGATAGGCTTCCGGTGTCCTGGGGCGCGCGAGGGCGAGCTCCGTTTGCGCCAGTAGCACCGCCAGCGGAGTTCGCAGTTCGTGCGAGGCGTCGGCGGTGAACCGGACCTGTCGCTCGAAGGCGGTTTCAAGGCGGTTGAGCATCACGTTCAGAATCGCCCCGAGGTCGCCCAGCTCGGTGTCGACGTCCCCCAGGTCGATCCGCCTGGAGAGGTTGCTCGCGGAGATCCCGGCGACGGTCGCGCTCATCGTCGCGATCGGCCCGATCGCCTTACGGGACAACCACCAGCCACCGATCAGCCCCGTGGAGAAGATCGCCAGACCTGTTAAACCGATCCGACCGGCCATCGCGTTCAACTCGCCCAGTTCCCGGCCGATGGGGCGTCCGACGACGATTCGGGTTCGGCTGGGACCCAGCAGGGTCACCTCGCGGAAGGGGGGCCGAAGTCGATATCGGTATTCCAGGCCGGGACCGACCACGGAGTCCGGTCTCGGAGCGTGGCCGTCGGGCCGAGCGCGGAGCAGCCGGCCGTCATTCAGCCAGACCGCGAAGTAAGGCGGCTGACCCTCGCCGACGTACCAGTCCTCGAAGTCCGAGGGAAGTCTCAGCGCGTCGAGCAGACGCTCGACAGGAGAGCCGGGAGCCAGGAACACCCGACGCGCCGTCGGCGCGGGATCGACGCCAAAGTCCCCGGGAGCGTCTCCGTCGGGAGGACGGCGTTTCCAGGGCCCCCCCCCTTTGCGCGACGGCCGAGGAGGAGGAGCCTCGCGACGATCCGGCGGGAACCGGGGGCCTGGCCGCGAACGCGGGGGCGGGAGCGGTTCCTCGCCAGAAAGGGATGCCTCGTTGGCACCTTCCAGCGCGAACCGCGGGACCGTGCGCAGGACCCCTTCAAGCACCCGAGCCCCGGCGAGCAACTCGGCGTCAATCTGGCTGAACCGCGCCCTGCTGGTCTGAAGGTAGAGCCCGCCACCGAACGCCGAGATCACGAGCAGCAGGATCAGCGCGTGCCAGGCCTGGATTCGCCATCGCAGCGACTTAAACATCGATCAGGTAACCCTGGCCGCGCCGGGTGACGATCACGTCCTTGCCCAGCTTCTTCCGGATGTGCGAGACGTGGACCTCGACGACGTTGGAGAGGGTGTCGTCATCGTCACCGAAAAGTTGCTCATAAATCGTGGTTCGTGTGATGAGCTTACCTCTGTGCAGGGCGAGTAGCTCGACCAGGGCGTACTCCCTGGCGGTCAAGGGCACGGGCGCTCCGGCCAGGGACACGGTCCGGGTCGCCAGATCGACGCGAATGTCGTGCGACTCCAGCCGGATGGTCGGCTCGGCGTGACCCGCCGAGCGCCGAATCAAGGCACGGAGTCTGGCGAGAAGCTCGGCCAGGGAGAAGGGTTTGACCAGATAATCATCCGCTCCGGCGTCGAGTCCGTCGACGCGATCTCCCACGCCATCTCTGGCGGTGAGGATCAAGACGGGCGTTTTGCGGGTCTTCCGGAGCCGACGGAGCACCTCCAGCCCTCCCATCCCCGGGAGCATCAGATCGAGAATCACCGCCTGATATTCGTTGGTCGAGACCTTGTGCAACCCCTCCTCGCCGTCGACGGCCAGGTCGGCGGCATACCCCTCCTCGCGGAGGGACTGAACCAGCGCCCCTCGAAGGTCGGGTTCGTCCTCGATCACGAGTACTCTCAAGATCGGCTGTTCTCCGTGAGGGAACGTGGAGTGCGGCGAGGTCGGTCTCGCAACGCGATGATCGCGGACGAGGCGGAGCGCGTCCAGAGCGGGATTCGGTTGGAGTCTGGAATCCTCGGGGCCCCCCGCCGTCGAGGGCGGAGGGCCTCGCGAAGGTCAGCGAAGGCTCGAGGTTCGTTGGCCGTCGAGTCCCGCCGCGAAGGCCGCGAACTGGGAGGGGCCAAGCACGATTCGCGCCCGCGCCAGCATATCCTGACGAATACCGTCGAACACGCGACGGGTCAGGGCCGAGGAGGCCGCCGAGGCCCTCGTCCTGGTGGTTGACGCCTGTCGCCGAGCCGTCGAGGCCGGCGTGCGAACCGGCGGCGCGACCGGGTCCCTTCGAGGAGTTTCGGCGCGGTCGTTCCTCGCGAACCTGGATGGGCCCTTCGGGGGGGTCAGGCCGAGGTTGACCTCGGGGAATTCGCCTCCTTTCGTGACGGCGACCGTCGCGATGGCCACGGGCGTGGTCGCTCCGCCTCGGGTCGTCGGTGGAATGACCTGGATCGTGTAACGACCCGTGCGAACGCCGTCGGCGACGCCGAAAGCGTAAGCGCCCTGGGCGTCGGTTTGGGTCGTCGCGACCACCTCGCCGGTGGCCGCGTCCCGCAGTTCGACGGTTTGACCAGCCAGGCCCCGTTCCCGACCCCCCTGTCGGCCGTCGCGGTTGGCGTCGTTGAAGACGACCCCTCGCACGCCGGCGTCGAAGAAAAACGCGTCGTCCTGGACGTTGGTCAGGCGGGTGTTTCGTTCGATCACCTCAGCCAGGGTGGTCGAGTTCACTTCCCGAAGTTCGTCGCCGCTGAGCGCGTTCTCATACCAGAATCGGTCGCCGTCGCGGAGCCTGGTGAACTGATCGGCGAGGATCGCCCGGAAGGTCGGGCCGACGCTCCCACCGGCGACGTGGTCCTCGGCCAGGCCGCCGACCCAGAGGTCCACGTCGTCGACCGTTTCGTAGAGGGACCTGAGCGTCTCTTGAAGCGCCCGGTTGGAGGTGATCTGGTCGAACGACGTGACCCTGGCCAGTCCGATCGCCTCGCGAACGGCGTTGTAATCCGCCAGTCCGTGGTCACGCCCACGCTGGACGTTCAGGCTGACGAGGTCCAGGCCCCCCGATCCTGGAGGGCCGAAGAGGAAGTTGCGGACACCGTCGACGACCATCGTGTCGAGTTCGCTGGCGGGGTCGGACGCCAGGTATTTCAACACCGAGTCGATGCCCAGCGCGCGGATCAGGTCGGGATTGGAGAAGGCGTCCTTGAGGCCGATCTCCTCGGCGACGGGGAGCCCGGCGTCGTTGAGGAACTCGACGTCGTCGCCGAGCAGGCTGTGTCCGAGCCGGAAGGCCGCCGTGGCGAACTCGTTGCTGATCCCTGGGTTGACCGAGGGGTCGTAGCCCTGGTAAGGCGCGATCGCTCCTGGGCCGAGCAGGGCGGGGAGCCACTCGTTGAAGGTGATCGCCTGGATCTCGCCGATGACCCTGGCTCGGGCGCGCTGGTGGATTTCCTCGTCGGTCATCGACGGATTAGCCGCCTGGATCGCGTCGGCCAGTCGGTTGTGCTCGCGAACGAACAGCGTATGCAGGGAGGTCAACTCGACGTTCTCGTTGGCCCTGACGTCCCCCGCGGCGAAGAGCTGGTCGTCGCTGACGCGGTGGGCGTCGTTGGCCATGCCAAGCGCTCCGTCGGGGAAGGTCGAGGCGTCGTTGGTGGGGAGCAGGCCCCCCTCATCCATCTTGAGCCTTCCCCCCGAGAAGGTCCGGAGCGCCGCGGCGGTGGTCGCGTCCGAGCCATAGACCATCGAGCCGTCGAGCCAGGCGGTCACCATGTTGACCTGCTCGCGAGGCGAGGAGACGCCGGTGGCCGGATCGAAGGCGGACCGGGTCAGCCGAATCGTCGACGCGCCGGTCCCCGCGGGGTCGAACCACGGGTCTCCCTGGGGCACGCCAATGGGGAACGACTCGGTCGAGCCTCCCGCGGTCAGGTCGAGGTCGTGGTCGAGGAACTGTCCCCAGGCGTAGATCATGGCCGAGAGCATCCGGGCGCTGATCACGTCCTGGCCTCCCTGGTCTGCGATCGCATTGCTGACGACCCTGGCGGAGGGGAGATCCGACCCCGCCGGAGACGAGAGGCCGTCGGCGTAGGCCGCGGCGGCCAGGCGGAGGAAGTTCGACCCCGCCGAGCCCCAATCGGGATTCGCGAGGTTGTTCCCCGTGCCGTCGACGCGGTAAAACGCCGAGGCGGTCACCCCCGTGGGGGTGGTCGTGGCGAGGACCACGCGGTCCTCCAGGGGTTCGAGCGGGCTCATCGCGCGCACCTTCGTCTTGCCGTTCTTCACGTTGAGGTTCTCCCGGTTGTTGAGGCGTGGATGTGAGCCTCGAAAGCCGTCACGGACAGACAGGGCGAACGGATGACGTGAATGAATGATCGCGAATCGAGCGGGGTCGGCGCGCGTTCAGGGCGTGGCGCTTCGCGAGGACCTCGAAGGAATGATCGGGAATCGGGCGGGCCAGCGCGCGCTTTCGCCATGAGGGATCGTGAAAGCGAATCACGCGACGTGACCGAACTACTCGACCACGCGGAAGGCGTCGTTTTTCTTCAAGACGACGACCCGGCCGTTCCCGTCCTCCGAATCGAACTCGAGGTGCAGGTCAAGCCAGACTCCCAACGAGGCGTCCCGCGTGACCGAGATCTCCCCGGTCACGACGTTCTCTTCGCGAGACACCTTCGTCGCCTCGAACGGGCCGACTTGGACCCAGCTCGGCGTGCCCGAGGGAGCGGAGGCGGGGTCGAGGGTGATCCTCAGGACGATCGTGTCGCCGCGCCCGGCCTGGCCAGGGGTCAATCCCTCGACCCCTCTCCAACGCCGGTTTGGACCTTCGGCGTTATTCTCGATCGCCCCGACCCGGCCTCGACGGAGCAACGGGCTGTTCGAGGGTTCGGGCACCCCCGCGTAGCCGCCGATGACGTAGGGAAACCGCCCCGGCGTGACGTGGTAGTGATACCCCCGAGCGGGATCGGAGTGGCCGTTGCAGACGTCCAGCGCGCGGTCTTCCCTCAGGTCTCTGGCCAGGGTGCCTTTCCCTTCATAAGGCCCGTGCAGGGGGAAGCCGTCGAACGCGAACCCCAGGATGGGAGAGTGTCCCTCGCCATCGTCGGAGAACGGCGTTTTCACGCAGCTTGGATACTTATGATAATGATAGACGCCGGTCTGTTGCGGGTGTCCGCAGCAGGAATCGAGCCAGACCTCGGAGTATCCCTCGACGGCGTTCATGCCGCCGGCCTCGAACGGATTGAAGAAGACGACGCCGTTGATCGCCATCCCGATCGGACCCATCGGGACTCTCGTGATCGCGTCGGCCTTGACCGGCGTCAGCGGGAAGGCGAAGTGGAAGTCCTGCACCCGAATCCGGTTCGGGTTGCCGGAGTTCGGAAAGACGGCGGTCGGATGGTTCGGGTAGCCCTGGCTATCGACGCGCAAGAGCGTGTCGTCGTGGCGAATCGAGAGATTCGGCACGCCGTCCTCGTTGGAGTCGAGCGCGTGGTACGAGAAGAGATCGACATACCGATCGCCATCCCGGTAGAAGTAGGTCGCGGGCTCGCCGCCGGAAGCCTCGCGCACGAACCAACGCCCGCCGATGGGTTTGAGCCCCTCGGGCGGGGGGGGCGTGGTGGGTTCGTCGGCGAACGCCACCAGGCCCAGCAGAGGAGCCAGAGCGAGCAATCGGGGTCGCAAACGCATCGGAGAGTCCTCCGCGGGCCGGTGGCGTCCATCGACGAGTGAGTGGTACTGGTCGTTCTCAACGATCTTCGGGGGCCTGGGGGCGTCGGGGGCGAACCGGGGGTCGGCCGTCGTCGGGGGGTCCGTCGGGACCTCCAGGAGGAGGGCCGCCGAACTCTCCGGGAGGGGGACCGCCGGGGCCTCCCCGACCCGGTCCGCGGCCACGACCAGGGCCTGGAGGACGCCCCGGAAGTGGTCCGCCCCGACCTTGACCCCGAGGCGGACCGTCGAGGTCGCCGGGGGGAGGACCGCCGGGGCCCATCGGCCTGGGCCGAAGTTCCTCGGGAGTCAGTTTGCCGTCACCGTCGCGGTCGAGGGCCTTGAGGGATCGGGCGGCGTCGCGAATCTCCTCGGCGGAGATCTCTCCGTCGCGGTCGAGGTCCAGGGCGGCGATCACCGGCGAGGGGCCTCCCTGAAACGGTCCGCCGGGGCCTGGCCGACCCCGGGGGCCCGGCGCGTCCCGCTCGTCTCCACGTTGGGAACGGAAAGCGGGTCGGTCCTGTCGGCCAGGCGGCGGACCTTCCGGTGGCTGCGCCGAAGCCGAGGACCAGCTCATCGCGAAGCCGAGGGCCGGCGCGGCCAGGGCCCGAATCCAGAACGTTCTCATGAGAGGGCTCCCTTGAGTTTCGGGATCGAATCGACGCCGAGGGGTCGCGAGCCTCTTGCCCACCACCTCGGTCGTCGCTTGATTGTAGGGAACGAACCTTAAGCCAAGGTGAAGCCCTTGGCCCCCTCGAAAAAAAGATCGGTTCGAGCGGCGACCGATCCGTTTTGATTCAGGAGACAGCGATGATGGGCCGTCGAGTGATTCCACTGCTGGTGAGTCTTGGCGCGTTGGGATGGTCGTTGGAGCCACGCGCCGACGAGTTCCAGGTGGGGGCCGCGGCGCGGGTCATCACGCCCGACCCGCTCCTCCCGGTCTCGGGCGGACTGGGTATTCCCAGGCCCACCCGAGAGACGCGGGGAGACCTCAAGGCCAGGGCCGTCGTGTATCGCCACGGCGACGTCTCCGTCGGGGTCGTCTCGCTCGACCTCCTGGGGTTCCCCTCGGTCCTGGGGGACCGGGTCCGGGCCAGGGTGCCCCGCCTCAAGGCGGATCACATATTGATCGGTTCGACCCACACGCACAGCGCCCCGGACTGCTACGCGTTTCCGGACGGCAAGGGGGGTCATACCGGAAACCTCGCCTATATCGAGTCGGTTTGCGTCAAGGCGGCCGAGGCGCTCAACGACGCGATCGACCGACTTCAGCCGGCGACGCTTCAGGTGGCCACGGGTGAGGCCAAGGGTAAAATCGCGTTCAATTATTACGCGCCCGACCTGTACGACAAGCGGATGAGCGTCATCCGCGCCCTCGGACGCGACGGGAAGCCGATCAGCACGCTGGTCAACTACGCGATCCATCCCGAGGTGCTGGGCAACGAGGTGGGCATCCTCAGCCCCGACCTGATCGGCCCGCTTTGCGACGCCATCGAGTCGCGCGACGGCGGCGCGGCCCTCTTCATGAACGGAGCGCAAGGAGGCATGGTCACCGCCGACAACCGGCCAACCGATCCCGCCAGGGCGACCGAGGGAGACGTCCGAAGTTGGGAGGAATGCGAGCGGATCGGCCGACTGATGGCCGACGAGGCCCTTCGACTGATCAAGGACGCTCCGCCACAGACCGACCCGACGCTGACTTGCGACTCCGTGGACGTCAAGTTTCCCGTGGATTCGGACGTGTTGTGGGCGGTGATCACCGGATCGCCCCTGAAGTATCCGCATGGCGAGGATCGCTCGGTCCTGGCGCGAGTCAACCTGGTCAACCTCGGAAACGCCCAGATCCTGACGATTCCCGGAGAGGCCCTGCCCAACATCGGCTTTTATCTCAAGCGCAAGATGCGGGGAACGCACAATCTGCTGTTCGGACTGACCAACGAGGCGTTCGGCTACATTCTCACGAAAGTGGATTTCAAGAGCTTTCCGCGCTACGACTACGTTTCGAGGACCTCGCTGGGGGAGATGACCGGCGAGATCCTGATCGAGAAATCGCTCGAACTGGTGGAGCGCTCGCCCAGGCCGGACCGCTGACCGACGCGGGGCGAACCGCTGGCGAGCCTCGCGACGCGCTCCTCGCGAGGCCGTCGCGGCTCCGCCGCCCCGATCTCATCCGAAGTCCGAATCCGACGACCAACCCTCTCTCCTCAAACGGAACCCGGCCCGGGGCCGTCTCCTCGGGCGGCCACCGCCCCGTCGCGCCGGCCCAGGCCCTCGTTCTGGGGATTCCACTCAACGACTTTCCCTCCTCGACCCTCCACCCTTCCCGCCCTCGGCGCGACTTGACCTAGAGTTGAGGGGAGGCTCTCTCAGAAGAGCCACCGTTTCGCGATGCGCGGTCCCGTCCCCCGACGGGACGCGCGAATGAAGGGTGGCCTGGGAACCGGAGCGACGCGAGCTCCGCCGCGAGCCACCCTGGCCAAGCCGTTCGAGAACCGTTGATTTCCTTGAACCCCCCGCTGAGACGAGCGCATGCGGCCCCACTTCAAGATCGGTCGATCGCGGCGTGAGGGCCGGCTTCGGCGGTCTTTCGTCGTGGGCAGGGAGCTTGAATCCCTGGAGGTTCGCTCCGTCAGGAGCGCGATCCTGTCGAGTCGGTTCGACCTCGTCGGCGACCTCCAGCGCGGTGGTTCGTCGCCAGGCTCCGACGACTCCCCGGTCCTGCTGGCCAGCGCGACGCCTCGGCCATCGACGCGCGAGGCGTCCCCCAACGCGCTGGTCTCCGTCCTTGACGCCGGGCCGACCGATCCTCGCCAGCGCACCGAGCTGATCTTCATCGACCCTCGCGTTCAGAACCACCAACAGATCGTGAGTGGTTTCGTCAACGGCGCGGATTCGCGACGTCGATTTGAAACCATCGTGCTGCGGACCGACCAATCCGGCGTCGGGCAGATCACCGACGCGCTGCGAGGAAGGGTCGACCTGGACGCGGTTCACGTCATCTCCCACGGCAAGGCCGGTGGCGTGCTGCTGGGGGATTCCTGGCTGGACGCGATCACCCTGGATCGCCACGCCGATCAGTTCAAACAGTGGCGAGGGGCCCTCACGCTCGACGCCGACGTCCTATTCTATGGCTGCGAAGTCGCCCAGTCCTGGGAGGGCCAGGAGTTTTTGCGGACCGTCAGCGCCTGGACCGGGGCCGACGTCGCCGCGAGTACCGGACTCACGGGGCATGCGAGCCTTGGCGGCGACTGGACCTTCGAGTACGCGACAGGCCCCATCGAGACCTCGGTGGCGCTCGACGCGAACGCGCAAGCGGGATGGCGGGGCACGCTCGCGACCTTCGCCGTCACCAACACAAGTAATTCGGGCGCGGGCTCGCTCCGCCAGGCGATCCTCGACGCCAACGCCGCGGGCGGCTTCGACACCATCACGTTCAACGTCGCGGGCGCGGGGCCCCACTCGATCGCCCTGGCCAGCGCGCTTCCGACCATCACCGACGCGGTCCTGATCGACGGCTGGAGTGAGCCGGACTACGCCGGCGCGCCGATCATCGAACTCAACGGCAGCGGCGCGGGGGGCGGTACCCACGGCCTGAATATTAGCGCCGGCGGGACGACGGTCCGGGGCCTGGTGATCAATCGGTTCGGCGCGAATGGAATCCGGATCACTAGCGGCGGCGGCAACGTCATCGTCGGGAATCATATCGGAACCGACGTCGCCGGCTCGACCGATCGCGGCAATGGCCTGGACGGCATCCTCATCGACAACTCGTCCAACAACGTCGTCGGCGGCACCACCGCGGCCTCGCGCAACGTCATCTCGGGGAACAATATTCATGGCCTCCGCGTGATCGGATCCGCGGCGACCAACAATACCATTCAGGGCAATTTCATCGGGCTGAACGCCGCGGGCACGGCGGCGCTGGGGAACACGTATAACGGGATCTGGATCGCCAACGACGCGAAGAACAACGTCGTCGGCGGCACGACTCCAGGGGCGGGGAACGTCATCTCCGGCAACTTCGAAACCGGCGTCGAGATCCAGGACGACGGCACCAGCGGCAACCGGATCGAGGGGAACCTCATCGGGCTCAACGCCGCGGGCACGGCCGCGATCGGCAACGTGGACGGCGTCATCATCGAGGACGCTCAGAACAACACCGTCGGCGGCCCGACGGCCGCGCACCGCAACGTCATCTCGGGGAACACGTTGAGCGGTCAGGGGAACGGCGTGGTCATCTTCGGGACCAAGGCCACCGGCAACCTCGTCCAGAACAACCACATTGGGACCGACGTCACAGGCACGCTCGATCGAGGCAATCTCGGCAGCGGCGTGCTGATCTCCGACCGTGGCGACGGCGGCGTGATCAAGGGGCCGGCCTCGGGGAACACGGTTCGCGACAACGTGATCTCGGGCAACGACTACGCCGGGGTCGCCATTACCGCCTCGGGATCAAACAATAATACGATTCTGGGGAACCTGGTCGGAGTCGACGCGTCGGGGCTCGGCCCCCTGGGAAACACGATTTTCGGCGTCGTGATGTGGAACGGCGCCAGCGGCAACCGCGTCGGCGGCGTGAACGCGGGTGACGGCAACGTGATCGCCCACAACAATCGCGGCGTGGTCATCGACGCGAACCCCACCGCCGCGGTCGACAATTCCATCCTCGGCAACCGGATTCACAGCAACACCCAGCTTGGCATCGATCTGAACAACGACGGGATCACTCAGAACGACGCGGGCGACGGCGACTCGGGCCCCAACGGCTTGCAAAACTTCCCCGTCTTGACCGGGGCCTCCTCCGCGGGCGGTTCCACCACGATCACCGGAACGCTCAACAGCGCCGCCTCCAAGAACTATCGGATCGAGTTCTTCAGCAGTCCCACCCGCGACGACACGGGTTACGGTGAAGGGTTCACCTATCTCGGATTCGTGAACGTGACGACCAACGGCGGTGGAAACGCGACGTTCAACGCGTCACTGGCCGGGGTCACCCTGACCACCGGCCACGTCGTCTCGGCGACCGCGACGGTCGACCTCGGTGGCGGAAACTACGGCGGCACCTCGGAATTCGCCCGGAATTATCTCGCCAACACCACCCAGTACCCCGTGACTCAGGACACCTATCTCAATAACAACGCCAAAACGTTTAACTACGGTCTCTCCCCCAGCCTCGTCGTCGACAAGTCAGGGGGCGGGTACGGCGACCAGCGCGCCTTGCTGAGATTCGACCTCGCCTCGATCCCCGCCAACGCGATCATCACGAGCGCCACCCTCTTGATGGAAGCCAGGCAGAACGGCGGCGCGTTCAACAACGACGTTTACGAGGTGACCCAAAACTGGGAGGAAGGAACGCTCAACGGCACCGCGGGAACGGCCAACTGGAACCAGAGGCTCGCGGGAACGGCCTGGACCACCCTTGGGGGTACGTTCAACGCCACGGCGGTCGCCACGCTGAACACGGCCCTGACCGGCCAGCACGCCTGGAACGTCACCTCGCTGGCGCAAGCCTGGATCGCCGGCACCAAGGTCAACAATGGACTGCTCCTGGCGAGTCCGGATTCGGGCACCTCGACGGTCACGTATGACAGCAGGGAAGGCGCGATTCCTCCCGTGCTGGCCATCGACTACGTTTTGCCAACCAGCGTCGCGCCGACGGTGACCTTGCCGGGCGGGCCCGCCAGTTACACGCTCGGCGATCCGCTCGCGATCCTCGACGCCTCGGCGACGGTCGCCGATCCCGACTCGGCCGACTTCAGCGGCGGAACGTTGACCGTCCGCGTCGCGACCAACGCCACCGCGAACGATCGTCTTGAAGTTCAAGATAGCGGCAACGGCACCATTCAACTTTCCGGGAACGTCGTCAATTGGAAAGGCAGCGGGCCGTCGGTCGCGATCGGAACGTTCACCGGCGGCACCAACGGCTCCACGCCGCTGGTCGTCACTCTGAACGCGAACGCCACTCCCGCGAAGACCCAGGACCTCCTGCGGGCCATCGGCTACCGCAACGTGTCGGGCTCCGTGCCGACGTACAGCCTGTCGGTGGAATTCGTTCTGACCGACGGCGACGGCGGCACCAGTGTTCCCCAATCGAAGACGGTCAACGTCGTCGGTGCCAACCAGGCGCCGGTGAACGTCGTTCCCGGCCCGCAGTCCACCCCGCTCAACATCCCCCTGACGTTCTCCACGGCCAACGGCAACCCGGTTTCCACGAGCGACCCCGACGCGGGCGCCAGCCCCGTGCGGGTCACGCTCACGGCCACCAACGGCACCTTGACCTTGAATCTCGGCGGCGGGCTCGCCAACGCCGTCGGCGCCGAGGCGGTCGTCAACTCGACCACGACCAACACGCAGACCGAACCCGCCGTGGCCCGGGCACCCAACGGCAACACCGTGGTGGTCTGGAGCGGCTACCGGAACGCGCCAAATCCAAACGAGATCTTCTTCCAACTCTACGCCGCCAACGGCAGCGCGATTGGCAATCAGACCACCGTCAACACGACCACCACGAACGTCCAGTCACAGCCCGCCGTGGCGATGGACCAGAACGGCAACTTCGTGGTCGTCTGGACCAGCCAGGGGCAGGACAACGTCGACGGCAAGGCCGGCGTTTACGGTCAGCGCTTCGACGCTTCCGGCAATCCCGTCGGCGGCGAATTCCTCGTGAACACCTACACGCCGAGCGACCAAACCGCGCCGGCGGTCGCGATGAGCGCCAACGGTGATTTCGTCGTCGTCTGGATGGACAGGTTTCTGGATGGCGGCGTCGAAGGAATTTTTGGTCAAAGGTTCAACGCGGCGGGGACGAAGCTCGGGGGCCAGTTCCCGGTCAATCTCACGACGTTCGGAAAGCAGATGAACCCCGACGTCGCCATGGACGCGGCCGGGAATTTCACGGTCGTCTGGGACAGCGCCGGTCAGGACTGGAGCGATGGCCAGGCGGGGGTCTACTTCCGGC
>JBFWRA010000004.1:0-19304 GCA_050249155.1 Isosphaeraceae bacterium
TGGTGACGAACAGCGTGCCTCGCATCAAGCGGTGGTGGCCGGGGAACGAACAGAGATACGGGTAGGCCCCTTCCTTGCTCGGCGCGTTGAATTCGATGACCTCCTCCTGGCCGTAGTCGACCAGCGAACTATGCCAGAGGATTTCCTTACTTTCGGGCACGAAGCCGACGTCGAAGCCGCGCGCGCCGAGATCGATCGCCGCGAGACCGACCTCGTCGGCTTTGCCCGGGTTGACGAGCATGACGTTGTGCGGCATGAAGTCGTAGTTGGCGAAGGTCAGCTTCACCTTCTTGCCGGGCTTCACGGTGAGTTCCCGCACGTCGTACGTCATCTTCTCGGGAACGGTGCCGAGGCGGATCGTGGTCAGTTCCGGCGTGTCGCTCACGACGCCGGACTTCTGGGAAGAGGCCAGTTCCACCTCGGCGATGATCCCGCCTCGCATCGTTTTCTCGACGTTGGTCCAGAAATGCCGCACGGTCTTCGCGGCGTTCCGCGCGTGCGGTTCGGGCGAGTTCAACACTTGCTCCAGGAGTTCGAAGTCCCTCACGTTGTGTTGCTGATGCAACCAGAGGGCTTCGAGCAGATGATGCGCGTCCTCCTTCTTCTTCGGATCGAACTGCTTGATCCACTGTTTCGTGGCGGAAATGACCTCCTTCGAGTCGCGCTCGCTCAGCTCGATCCGGGTGCGGTGGCGGACGCCGTCGATCGGCGATTTCAGGTTTTCGAGCAGGGCGGCGATGGGCTGGCCGTCGATCGGCACCGGCTTTTGCAACGGCCGGCCGACGGCGGTCACGCGGTAGATCCGGCCGTGCGCGTGGTCGCGGTTGGGATCGCGCACGTTGTGTTGCATGTGGCCGATGATGACGTTGTGCCAGTCGCTGAAATACAGCGAGCCGTCGGGTGCGAAGAGGGCGTCCGACGGGCGAAAGTTCTTGTCGCCGCTCATCAGCAAGCCGCGCGACCTGTCCTCGGTCTTCGTGCCGTCGGCGTTGGTGACGGTGACGGTCAGTTCGTCGCCGGCCGGTTCGCCCCAGACGGTTCCCGTCTCGGGGTTCCGCTGGAGCCGATATTGCTTGACGCCCAGGAAGCCGATCACGTTGCAGATCAGGAAGTCGCCTCGCATCGACTCGGGGAAGTGCGTCCCGCTGACGACCTCGTTGGCGGTGACGGGACGAACCTCCTTTTTCAGCAGCTCGTGCATCTTGAAGCTGTCGCCCTCGGGCCGCACCTGGAACGCGCGGCCGCCGGTGCCGTCGGTGGCGTAGTGATAGCCCCAGTAATCGAACGAGATGCCGTGCGGGTTCGGCGTGTTCACCGCGTGCATCGCGATGGTGAAGCGGCGCGGGTCGAAGCGATACATGGCCGACGCGGACGACCGCAGCGACGGTCCCCAGGGGTGTTCGTGGTTGTGGACCATGAAGATGCCGCTTTGCCAGTAAATCCCGCCGTCGGGGCCGTGAATCAGATTGTTCGCGCCGTGGTGGGTGTCGGACGTGTCGAGTCCCTGCAAAACTCGGATGCGCACGTCCGCCACGTCGTCCCCGTCGTCGTCCCGCAGGAACAGCAGGTCCGACTGATTGGTGACGAGGACGCCTCCATTCCAGAACTCGAAGCCCAACGGATTCTGCACCTTGGCGAATTCCGTGACGCGATCGGCGACGCCGTCGTGGTCGTCGTCATGCAGAATGATCAGGGCGTCGTCCATCTTCTGGTGCGGTTCCCACTTCGGGTAGGTCGGCCACACCGCGGCCCACAGGCGGTCCCTGGCGTCGAACTGCAATTGCACGGGATTCACAAGCCGCGGAAAGCGGGCCTCGTCGGCGAACAGGTTCACCTGGAATCCCTTGGCCACCGCCATATGCTTGAGTCCCTCCTCGCCGCTGACGTAATTCAGCGTGCCTTCCTTCTCGGCGCTGGAACTCTTGCTGCCGCCTCCGACGTTCGAGACGACGGGCACGGGCTTCGGCACGTTGCCGTCGTCCGCGGTTTTGTCCTCGCCGGCGGCCCGCGCCCAGACGACCTCGTCGCGGTTCGCCGTCATCACGTCCAGCATCCTCAGCTCGGGTTGGAGCACGTCGGCGTTGCTTTGATCGTTGACGAACTTCAGCGTCGAGCGGCTGCCCCAGACGTCGTTGCCGTCCGATGCGCGGTAGCGATTCCACCAGTGCAGGTCCTTGTCGAGCACCGCCTGACGCAGCGATTCAGGGGGGTTGGGCTTGCTGACCGATTTGCCGAGCAATCGCTGGGCGATCACCTCGGCCAGTTGCCGGTCGCCTTCCTCCGAGAGGTGCGCGCCGTTGATCGTGAGCGGGCTGTTCGACTTGGCGAAAAGGTCCAACGATGGATGGAAGAGATCCACGTACGCGACGCCCGCTTCCTTCGCCGCCGCGGCTGTCGCCCTCGTGTAAGCCGCGAGCGAGACGTTGTGCGCCCGGCCGTCGGGTACGTTCGGGTTGCGCGTATCCTCGCGCGCGATCGGGCTGAAGAGCACGATGCGCGGGAAGTCGTTCCCGTTCGGCTTCGCGCCTCGCGTCCGCTTGACGAACTCGATCAACTGTCGTTGGTAGTCGGCCGGCTTGGATTCGAACGACTCGTTGTAACCGAACATCGCGAAGACGACCGTCGGCCGCACCTCCCGCAGATACGCGGTCATCGACATTTGCCCAGCGCTTCGCGGGTAATCGTTGACGCGGTCGCCGCTGGCGCTCATGTTGCGAAAGCGGACGCGCCGGCCGACGAGTTCGGCTTGCAACAACGATTCGAGCCAGCCGTCGTGCTGCATTCGATCCGCCAGGCCGTTGCCGAGAATGGCGACCACGTCGCCTTCCTTGAACTCGAACGGCAGCGGGTCGCGGTAATCGTCCGGCACCTCGGCCAGCTCCGGTTCCGTCGGCGACGGGGCCTCTCTTCGGGGTCGCTTCGCCTTCGCCGCGGCCTCCGGGCTCTGGGCCTTTTTCACGGCTGGGGCGTTCGCGTTCCGCGCGTCGCGTTTGGACGGAGCGGGACTCTGGAAGCCCGCGTGGGCTTCCGGATCGACGCCAGCCCCCGCCCCCCCCGCGCCCTCGGAAACGACGGTCTGATGATTCGCCGTCGCCGCGGCCATCGCCACGACCGTTAACGCCACGGACGCCATCCTCATGACATGCGTTAATTTATCTCTGTTCATCGTATTTGATCGTTTCGGGGTTGTGGGTCTTCAGGTCTTCATCCGTCGCTGACGCGCCGGCTGGAATCGGACGATCCCCGGCATGGGGTACGCTCGGAGGTCCGAGCGACGTGGCCGCGGGAGGAATTCTCACTGGAGTCACTGACCGGGAGGGTTGAATCCACGCTGGACGTCGATGTGATCGCCCCGGACAGCCCGCGCACGATCGTCGAGCACCGCGGAACAGGCCGGCGCCACTCTTCCCGCGGGATGGACGTCCCTCGTTGCTCATGCGTGGGTGGAATCGATCGACGTATCGGCCTTCAGCGACTCCCGCGGGGGACGTTCGCGGCGGAGGCGCTTCATGGACGAGAACGAGACAAAAGGCACGGTGCCGCTCAAGCCTCTACGCGACCGCGCTTTCCCGGATGGAACGGGATTCCGATCGCCTCGGCCGGACCTGGGGTCACCCGCGAAGTCATTACAGAGCCAGCGGTCGTCCCAGTCAAGCGGAATCCCGGAACCGCGCCGCCTCACCGCCGCCGCCACGAGTTCACAACTCCCTCATCGGTAGTGGACGTGACGCACGCGTTGCTCCCTTTCCCTTACTTGGCGGCCGTTTTTCACTTGCGAACGGACGGAGGCGCATCCTAGCGGGGGGGCCGGGCGGCCCGCGCCCAGTGGAGGAAGGGACAGGGCTTCCCCAGGCTCCGCCGAGCCATCGAGGTCATGTGAGGAAGCTCGGGACGAGATCAAGGAGGGCTTGTCCTACCCGAAGAAGGCCGATCAGAAAAGGTCCGCACACAGGCCACGCACAAAATCCGGGGGTACTGGGTCGCTGCGAGACCCAAACGACGGCTGATCCGCTTCTAAGTCTTACCCAAGCACCACGAAACCCCTGGATTTCGCGCATGGCGTGATCTGCCTCTGAGATCCGCCTCTCAAGAAGTTCAAGACTGATCGCTTCCGCAAGCGCGGGGTCTGGACCACCGTCAGCATCCGTTCCACGAATCGGCACCCCGATTCGCTCTGACAGCCGAAGGCGTTCTTGCGGGTGGATGGCTGCGTCGGAACGCCCCAGTGGTGGGAGCCATGCCGAACCGCTCTGGGGCGTTCCGCCCCAGCCGGCCGGCCGCCGTCGCCGTAAGGCCCAATCTCACGTGGACGACGCAGCTGGCCAGTCGTTCCACCAGGCTTTGAACAGTCGCCACTGGCTTTCCAGGAAGCCGCGCTGGCGATCGCTGAGACGGTCGGACCCGTGGACGTGCCACTGGTATTCCTCGTGCCCTTCGAGCACCATGAGGTGCTTGTAGTGAAGGACCAGGTCCGGGCCTTCATCGAACGTGGATAGCACCTGAAGCGCTTCGTCGAGTTCCAAGGCGAGGCGACGCGCTTCAACGTCGCCGCGCGCGGCCTGTTCGCAGAGTTCAATCAATCGCAGCACGGGTTTCGGCAAGGCGTTGCCCACGCCCGTGATCGCTCCGACCGCTCCGCAGCGGACGAAACCGTGGAAGACCTGCGTATCGACGCCGACCATCAGCGACAGCGACGGATCTCCGCTGGTGATGTGTTCGGCGGCGTAGGTCAGTGATTTCGCCCCGCCGAATTCCTTGAAGCCGACCAGGTTGGAATGCTCGCGGCGCAGATCGAAGAACAGGTCCGCCCGCGTTTCATAGCCGTAATAGGGACTGTTGTAGATCACGGCCGGCAGATCGCCGCCCGCTCGCAGCACGCCGGCGAAGTGGTCGCGCTGCGCGGCCGGTGACGTGCCGCGCGACATGAGCCTCGGAATCACCATCAGCCCCGCGGCGCCCACGCGTTTCGCATGAGCCGCGTGCGCGGCGGCGCGTCGCGGACTTTGCGCTCCCGTCCCCACGACGACCGGCACACCGGCTTCCACGAGTCGCCTCACGCCCTCCTGACGCTCCTCATCGGACAGCAGCGGCCAGTCCCCCATCGATCCGCAATACACCACTCCGCGCATCCCCGTGGCGACAAGTGACCGCGCCGTCTTGACCAGCGCGTCGAAGTTCGGAACCCCGTCCGGCGAACAGGGAGTCATGATCGCGGGAATGCAGCCACGAAAAATGGAGCTGTCCGGCATGTTGACTTTCTTTCGCATGAATGAGTGAACGAACCAGACGTCGCGCGTCTCGTTGATCAATCCGGATCGATCGCCGGATCTTCTTCAAGAACGTCACGACACCTCCACCACGCGCGGGCCGATCACCTCGCGACGAGGTTCGACGCCGAGGCCCGGCGCCGTCGAGGCTCGCATGAATCCGTCCTCGCGGCGCGGGGCGCCGGTCGCGTTGCTGACGGTGACGTAGCTGTTGAAGTCGGTGCTCGTGAAGCGGAATTCCTCGGGCGTGCTATGAGCCAGGTGGGCGATCGCCGCGGTGGTCACGTCTCCGCCCCAGCTGTCTTCCAGCGTCATCGCGATGCCCATGCTGACGCAGAGGTCGCGGACCTGCTTCGTTTTCGTCAGGCCGCCGAGCTTGCTGATCTTCAGGTTCACGACGTCCATCGCCAGGTCGGCTTTCGCGCGCAGCAGCATGTCGAGGCCATCGACGTTTTCGTCGAGCACGAACGGATGATCCGTGTTGCGTCGGACGGCCAGACATTCCTCGTACGTCAGACACGGCTGCTCGACGTAGACGTCCACGTCGCGAACCGCGCGGACCACGCGCATCGCCTCGTGCTGAGTCCACCCCGTGTTGGCGTCGGCGACCAGGCGATCGGTCGGTCGCAGAATCTCCCGCGCCTGGCGGATCCGCTCGACGTCCTGATCGGGATCGCCGCCAACCTTGAGCTGAAACCGCGTGTAGCCCTCGGCGCGGTAGGCCGCGACGTTTCGAGCCATCTCATCCGGCGGTTGTTGCGAGATGGCGCGATAGAGCCGCACGCTCTCACCGAACCGACCGCCCATCAGCACGCACACCGGCAAATTCGTCGCCTTGCCGAGAATGTCCCAGCACGCGACGTCGATCCCGGATTTCACATACGGATGCCCTTTGAGGGCCGCGTCCATCCGCTGATTCAGGATGGCCAGCTCGCGCGGGTCGAAGCCAATCAGATGCGGTCCGAGTTCTTTCAATCCCGCGCGCACGCCTTCCGCGTACGCGGGAAGATAGAACGGTCCCAGCGGACAGACCTCGCCGTAACCCACCAGTCCGCCGTCGGTCTCGACGCCGACGATCGTGCTGTCGAACACGGAGACCGATTTTCCTCCCGACCACTTGTATGAACCTTCGACGAGCGGCAACTCGACGCGATGAGCGAAGATGCGGGCGATTTTCACGGTGGAGACTCTCCAAAACTTCTTTGACGACTCCCGACGCCGTCGCCGTGGCGAGATGATTCCACCTCGCCGATATCGATTCTGGAACACATGTCCGGCTTGTCCCATGCCACCGCCGGTCGACCGTGAGGTGGACCCCATTCGCTGGACGGCATGGAACGTGAAACGGATCGAAACTCTCTGATTTTTCCCCGCCCGAAGGAGGGAAGGACAGGCCACGCGCGAAACCCACGAGACCTGGGGAGATTATCGACGCCGGAGGATCGAGTCCACCGCCAACTTCAAATAGGCCGTCACTTCGGACAGGCCAGGGACAAACGACGGCTCGGAAGCGTCGCGGCCGGCGATCCACCCGGATCAATGCTCGCGTGTCCGTCCCGACCAGGCGATCTCGGGGCGGATTCGGCGGCGTGTCGAGGAGCATCGGCATGCCCTCGGCCCCGGCGTCGGCCCGGGGCGTCGCCAGGGCTGGGTTGGACAGATCAGATCGGGTTCCTGTCCCAGATCGCCCGTGCCATCGATGCGATGCCGCCGGGAGGTCCGCGCCGGGCCTTTTTCGTGCTGGGCCTTTTGTCGGCCTGAACTTCTGAAAGGCGTGGTGTTTGACGATTCCCCCACCGGAGGGGCGACGACAGGTCCGTCGCGAAACTCGGGGGATCGTGGACGCTCGGGACGGCGGTAGCGAGTCCGCATCCCGTCACCCTCTCCCAGAAGCACCCATTCATCGAAATGCTATTCGTGCCTGGCTTTTGGTCGGTTCGTCGAATTTCGGAAGCGCCTCCCGGCCCATTTTTGAGCGGGCCGACCGAGGGTTTCGGCCGGCCCTTCGCGCGACTCGCGTCGTGTTCGCCGGTTGGCTCGACGTCTTCGATCAAGGACTCGACGTCGCGCTCACGTCGGGGTTTTCTGCAGCCCGGCTCAACCGACGTGGAAGCGGACGCGGCGATTGTCAACGATGATGATCACGAAATCGCAACGCCACGCGTAAAATGTGAACCAGACGAACACCTCGGCTCCGCGCACCTGGATCTCGGTCTGTTGGCGGGGATCTTGGGGAATGTTGGGATCGGTCAGGTTCACGGCCAGCGGAAGGGGTTGTTGGTTGGGCATCGGCGCCGAGTTCAGCGAGATGACCCGCGCGAATGGCCAGGTCGGTGGAGGGGGTGGCGGGGGCACGTTGTAGACGAAGCAAACCCGCACGCGGACGAGGTTGTTCGTACCAGACATGTCCTGTTGTTCGAGTCGCTGAATCCGAAGGTTGACGACCCGACTTCGGGGCGGTCGCGCCTCGGCCTCGTTCAGCCCCAGGTGGCCGGCCAGGCCCAAGGTCGTCAGCCCGACCGCGCCGGTCCCGAGCTTCATTAGTTCCCGTCGTCCCAAGACCTACTCTTCATCGTTCATGGATGCGCCCTCCCTGTTGGGGATCAACCGCATCCTCGAGCAGGGTGACCCTGCCCGAGGCAGGCGTTCCCTTCATCACGACGTGACGTGTATTTGGTAACTCCGCCACTCGAACCATGCATAAGCTCCCACTCCGTACGGTACCGATGCGAAACATTGGCGATCGCCAATGCCTTCGTCAATCCCAATCTTCCCGATCGCCACGAGTTGAGGAATTGTTCCTCAGGTAGTGGGGCGACTTTCCGGTTCCGCGGAACGCGACTCGTGGGATTCCGCCGCGTACCGCGCGGGAACCGGTGCCGGTCGAGGCGCGAGCCGAGGCCCAGTCCGCCCTGGAAACGGGAGAACACGCCGAGCACATGGTCGAGGGACTCGTTGGGGCGTTAGGCGGCGCGTCCTCCTCTTCCCAGGAGTACCCGGGTCTGGCGGCGGGGTTCGGGGCCGTTATCATGTGGGCAGGGTTGGTTCCTCATTCGCGTTGATCCTCTTCAGGCCCTCGTGAGTTCCCTTCCATGCCTCGACCCCTCCTCCGCCTGGTCGCGGTCTTCACCCTGGTCCTGACCTCAACTTCGACCACCCTGGCCGACGACCGGCCCAACGTGGTCCTGATCGTCGCCGACGACCTCGGCGGCGCGGACCTGGGCTGTTATGGCAGTCGGTTTCACAAGACGCCCCACCTGGATCGACTGGCCGCTCAGGGATGTCGATTCACTCATGGGTACGCCTCTTGCCCGGTGTGCTCGCCGACCCGCGCCGCTCTGATGACCGGCAAGCATCCCGCCAGGCTCAACCTCACCGACTGGCTCCCTGGCAGGCCCGACCGGCCCGACCAGAAGCTCAACCGGCCCAGGTTCCGCCAGGAACTCCCGCTGGAGGAGGTCACGCTGGCCGAGGCCCTCAAGGGGGCTGGCTACGTCACTGGACACGTCGGCAAGTGGCACCTGGGAGGAAAAGGCTTCGGGCCGCTCGAACAGGGGTTTGATCGGAACGTCGCCGGCGACGCCCGGGGAAGCCCGCCCAGCTACAAGGCCCCGTACAAGGGCCGAGGGGAACCCCCGCCCGGCCTGGAAGACGCCCCGGACGGTGAATACCTCACCGATCGGCTCGCCGAGGAGGCCGTCCAGTTCATCAAGGAGCACCACGAACGCCCCTTCTTCCTTTACTTGCCCCACTTCGCGGTTCACACGCCGCTTCAGGCCAAGGAAGACCTGCAGGCGAAGTACCCCGCCTGGGACGGCGTTCCCCACGGCAAGCAGGAAAACCCGATCTACGCGGCCATGCTGGAGAGCCTCGACGACGCGGTCGGGCGGGTCCTCCAGGCGCTCGAGGAAACGGGAGTGGCCGGGCGGACGATCGTCGTGTTCACCAGCGACAACGGCGGCCTGGCGACCCGCGAAGGGCCGAACACTCCCGCCACCATCAACAGCCCGTTCCGCGAGGGCAAAGGATGGCTTTATGAAGGGGGAGTCCGCGTCCCGTTGATCGTCTGGTGGCCAGGGAAGGTGCCGCCCCGGGTCGAACCGACCCCCGCCTGGAGCGTCGACCTCTTCCCGACCCTGCTCGCGCTTTGCGGGGTGACGTCCCCGGGTCAGGGGCCCATCGACGGCGTCAGCCTGGCGGGCCTGCTCACCAGGGGAGAGCCGATCGCGCCGAGGACCCTCGCCTGGCATTATCCCCACTACAGCAATCAAGGGGGTCGGCCCGGCGGGGCGATCCGCGACGCCTCGCACAAGCTGATCGAGGACTACGCCACCGGCCGCAAGGAACTCTTCAGCGTCAGGGACGTCGGCGAGGGAAGGAACCTCGCCGAGGCGATGCCCGAGAAGGTGACCGAACTGGCCCAGGCGTTGGAATCCTGGCGACGCGAAGTGGGTGCCCAGATGCCCACCCCCAACCCCGACTACCAGCCCGACACCCAGGGGGCCGACGGCTCGCTCACGCTGCCGGCTCGAACCGCCGAGGTGCATGGCGTCATGCTGCGGTACGAGCCACTGCCGCACAAAAACACGCTGGGCTACTGGGTTCGCGCCGAGGATTGGGCCTCCTGGGAGTTCGCGCTGAAGGAGCCCGGGACGTTCGAGGTGGTCGCCCTGGTCGGTTGCGGCAACGGCAGCGGGGGTAGCACGGTGGAATTTCAATTCGGCGAGGACACGCTGACCTTGACCGTGCCGGTCACCGGGGGCTTTCAGGCGTTCCAGCCTCAGAATCTCGGGCGGGTGCGTCTGTCCAGGACCGGTCGGCAACGGCTGGAGGTCCGCCCCAAAGCCAAGCCCGGCGTGGCGGTCATGGACCTTCGCGAGGTGAAGCTCGTCCCGGTCCGTGAGTGAGCCGCGCGGGGGCTCGCGAAGCGTTGGCCGACTCCCTCGCCGTGATCGGCATTCCGGGTCACCCGGAGAGTGGCGGTTCTCGACGAGCCACGTCCTCGGTTCCGAACGAGACGCGGTCTGAAGTCAATGGGTCTCACGATGTTCGTTGCAAGACCGTTCAGAACCGAACAGACGTTGAGAAATCGGAAGTTTAACGGTTGACGACCCACACGACTGCTCTCTAGAGTGGATGGTCCAAAGCAGCGCCGACGACCCGGTCCCCCCCGGGATCTCCAGGCGGGAGTGCCCACGACACGCATCGAGACGACGGCTTGACTCCCTCGGGTCGGCCTGATCGCTCCAGGCCAGGTCACGCCGCGCGGCTGATTCCACCGCTGTCCCGGTAAGAGTTACCCCATGCAGCAACTTGGACCGCGTCACCCCCAGGGCACCGAGGCCCGCAAGCTTCTCGAAGACCTTGAGACGCTGGCCGGGGTCGTCCGTCGCGGCTGGCGCCTGATCTTGCTGGGCCTGGTGGTCAGTCTGACCACCAGTTTCCTCTATCTGGCGCGGACCCAGACGCTTTATCGGGGCACGGCGCGGCTGCTGGTCATCCAGCAAGGGGGGCGTCCGCTCCAGGTCGCCGGCGGGGGCGATCCCTTTCAAACGGCCCAGAACACCCACGAAACGCTCTCGACCCACCTCATGATCATCAAGAGCCCGGTGATCGTGGAGCGGGCGATCTCGCTGAGCGGCCTGAAGTCGGTCACCGTCGGCTCGGTCCTCTCCAGGCTGACGGCCAAGCTGCCCGACGACACGGCGCACATCATTGAAATCTCGTATGCGAACGCCAGCACGCCAGAAGAGGCCCGTCAGGTGGTCGACGGCGTGACGCAAAGTTACAACTTATTCTTGAAAGATAATTTTCAAAAGAATTCCAGCGAGGTGATCTCGCTGATCGTCAAGGCGCGTGACGACCTGAACCTTGAACTCAAATCGCTGGAGAAAGCCTACCTCGAATATCGGCAAGAGAACCCGGCCTACTCCGCGGACGACAAGGGTCGGACGTTCATCGCCCGGCGGCTGGATCAATGGGATCAGGCGATGAATCAGGTTCTCGCCCGGTCGCTCCAGCTCAAGTCGCAGCTTGAGCTGGCCAAGCGGCTGGCCGGGGAGGGGGTTGACACCGCGACCCTCACCAGCGCGTTGAACCAGCTCGGCGCGTTGAGTGGGGGAATGACCAACACCGCGGCCGCGGCTGTGACCACGACGCCGGTCCCCACCGCCGAGTTCACTCTGGGCACCGACTCGATCGAGGGCTTGCGCGCGTCGTTCGGGGCGACCGAATCGCAACGGAAGACGGCCGAGCAGCTGCTGGAGCACCTGCGCCGAGAACAGGACAGGCTGGTCGCGAATCAGCCGACGTCCGAGCGCGAGCTCATCGACGCCTTTTCCAATGACCCGGAGGTCTCCGAGCTTCAATCGCGGTTGCGGGCGATCGAATCGAAGATCCGAGGGGCCGAGCGACTGGCTCGGTCCCCGGTCGACCCGTCGCTGGTGGCCTATCGCAAGCAGGCCGAGGAGTTTCGCGGCGAGATCAACCGGCTCTGGGAGGCGCGACGACCCGCGCTGATCGAGGCCCTGGGGCGTGATTCCAACACGGAACTGGCCGCCGCGGTCCGCAAGGCCGAGGCCGACCTCGTGACTCTTCGCGCCCGGGAAGCGGCGCTGGGGGAACGGCTTCGCCAGGTCGCCGACGAGCAGATCCAGCGGCTCGGCACCGAGCGTGAGGCGCTGGTTCGGACCGAAGGGGCCGATCATCCCCGCGTCCGGGAACTCGACGGCCAGATCGCCGACCTCGGCGACCCTCTGGCACCGGTGAAGTCCGGCCGGCAGGCCCAGGGATCGGTCCAGCCCCTGTTGACCTCCCTGGAGCGGAGCCTGGAATCGATCGAGGCGATGCGACAGGACCTTCAGGTCAAGTTCGAGGAAGACCTCGCCGCGACCAAGAAGACCGAGGTCAGCCAGCTTGAGGAAGCCAACCTCCGGGGCAATCTCGAACGGCAAAAGACCCTGTTCAACTCGGTCGTCGATCAACTCAAGCAAGCGCAACTGGTCAGCGATTACGAGAGCGTCTCCTCGCAGACCATCAACCCTCCCGCCGTCCTGGCCGAGCGGCCCAACCTTCTGGTCATCCTGGCGCTGGCGGTGCTCGCGGGCTGCGGTCTGGGCACCGGCGCGGCGTTTCTCCTGGACCTGCTGGACTCACGAGTGCGTTCCCTCGGCGAGATCCGCAAGCTCGTCGACCTGCCGGTCATCGGGATCATCCCCCAACTGGATTCCGAGCAACTCGACACGGCTGGCTCCGTCGGCCTGCTGAGCCACGAGACGCCACGCTCGGTGCTGGCCGAGTCTTACAAGTCGACCCGCACGAACCTGGAATTCCTTCGAAGAAGCAGGCAGGCCCAGGTGCTGCTGGTCACCAGTCCCCACCCCGGCGACGGAAAGAGCACGACGGCCAGCAACCTCGCCATCGCCCTGGCCCACGCCGGACGCAAGGTCCTTCTGGTCGACGCCGACCTTCGCAAGCCCTCACTCCACGGCGTGTACGGCATCAAGCGGGACGTGGGCCTGACCGACCTCCTCACGGGGAACGGTCCGATCGGCCCCCGCTGCCAGCGTACCTTCGTGGAGAACCTGGACGTCATGACGACCGGGCCCGACGTGCCCAACCCCGCCGAGCTTCTGGCCTCGCAACGGCTGAGCGACGTCCTCGACGACCTTCGGAGCGGTTACGACGTGGTCATCCTGGATTCCTCTCCCTTGCTGGCGGTCACCGACCCCTCGATCGTGGCGGCGGTGGCCGACGCGATCGTGCTGGTCGTCCGGGTCACCTCGACTCGGCGACACGACCTCGAACGGATGATGGAACTGGTCAAGACGCTTGGCATCCCCGTTCTGGGCATGGTCGTCAACGGCGTGACCCGGACCCAGATCGGTTACGGTTATGGGTACGGATACGGCTACGGCTACGGGCGTTACGGATATGGCCAGGGCAATGGTTACGGCAAGGGGGGCACCTATGGCGGGGGCGAGCGCAACGGCCATGGCGACGCGGCGACCAACGCCGCGGCCGTGAACGCGGGCGCGGCCGTCGCCAGCACGGCCGCCAACGGCCATGCCCCCACGGAAGCCCGTTAGGTCGCTCAGGGCGTGGCGTCGCTCGACGGGCGTTCGTCGGCTCCGACAGGCGCGGCGTTGGCCAAGGCTTCCGCCGCTCGAAGGAGGGTCGCTCGGGCCACGGACGAATTCGCGGCCAGGTGCAGTCCGACCAGGGCTTCGCGACGGGCCTCGGCGGGCTTCCCCCAGGCGATCAGCCAGTCGACCAGTTCGCCTCGCCAGTCGTCCCGACTCGGCGCCGCGGCCAGTGCCGCGGTCATCGCGGCGCGGGCCTCGTCGCGTCGGCCGAGCCCGGCCAGGGCCACCGCCTCGGTCCGCTTTCGCTCAGCCTCGGAGAGGCTCGCGTCGCTGGCCAGACAGTCCAGCGCTTTGCGGAGGAAGAGCTCCCGAGCGCCAGGTCGTTCCGACTCGGAACCCGGGGATTCGGCGAACTTCAAGGCGAGTCTCGCGTCGTCGTCGGGAAGGACCTTCGTGACGAGCGATTCCGGATCGAACGCCACCGCCGCGGCGTCGGCGACGGGCCGCCAGTCGTCGGGTCTGGCCCTCAACGCCAGTCGCCACCCCTTCGCGGCGAGGTCCAGGTCGCCAAGCTGCACACCCACCCGCGCGATCTGCCCGGCGGTCGTGGCGTCACCACCGGCCAGCCGCAGGGCGCGGGCGGCGTACGAGGCGCCAGGCTCGGCGTCCGCGAGCAGGAAATCGAGCGATGCGAGCCCGGCATGCGCCCTCGCCAGCCCAGGCGCGCACCGCCTCGCTTCGAGAAAGCAGCGCAGCGCCGGCAAGAGTGACGCCACGACCGGCTCCTGACCGAGGAACCCCCCGACGGCCTCGAGTTCCTCAGGGCTCGCCGAATGGGCCACCGCGTGCAGCCAGAGCGGATCGGCCAGCGCCTCGGCCTCGGCCCGCTCCAGAACCTCGGTCGGGTCGGCCCCCTCGCGGACCCACCGGGCCGCCTGTTCTCGGTAGCGTTCCAGAAGAGCCAGCCCGCGGCGCAGGTGCCCCTCGGCCCAGTCGGGGCGGTATCGCAACGCCGAAGCCAGCGCCTGTTCGAGCCGTTCCGGATCCTGGGTCTCCACCAGGATCTCGACCCGTCCCTCCTCCTTGGGAGTGCCACCCGGCAGGGGAAGCCCCGAGTCGGCCAGGGACGCCTCGGCCAGCGCCCGGCGGCCGTCATGAACCACGAACCCCGTCGCCAGCGACAGAATCGTCAACGCTTCCGCCAGGCACCACGCCCTCGACCGATTCCGGCGATCACCCCCGACGCCCCCCGAGCCCGCGAGGTGTCCCACCAGAAGCACGGCCGAGGTCGCGACCCCGGGCACATGCAACGCGAAGTCGCTGACGCTATGCAGGAGGATCGCCAGCAGCCCGAACGCTCCGCCCGCCACCATCCCCCGGTCCCTCGCCGAGGACGCCGCGGTCCAGGCCCTTCTTGAAGAACGGACGATCCCGATCAAACCCGCGGCCGCCAGGCCGAGACCCATCAGGCCCCCCTCCACCAGAAGGTCGACCGTCTCATTCTCGGCGCGAGCGAACCGCATCCCGTGGTCGCGGCGAAAGTAAGGAGCGGCCGACTCGGCGAACGTCCCGAGCCCGCAACCCAGGACGGGATGATCGCGCCACGCCCCCAGCGCCGATCGCCAGAGCTCGATCCGGAACGTGTACCCCCGATCGTCGGGGTCGAGCACCGTCGCCATTCGTCGGTAGGGCGAGGTGTCCCCCATCACCACCAGGATCAGGGCGGCCACTCCCACCACGACGAGGGACCAGGCCACTTGCCAGACCCGCGACGGCCGCGAGAGCGCCGCCAGGATCAACCCCGCCAGGGTCGCCGCCAGAACACCGCCCCGCGAGTGGGACCCGATCAGCCCGACTAGGATCAGGGCCGACAGGTACGACCAGCCGACCCGAGCCGCCCGGCCCGGCCTCCCCGCGCGCGTCGTCAGCAGCCCCCCCAGGGCGAACCCCAGCCCCAGGTTCAGGTAGGCCGCCAGATGACTGTGGCAAACGAACGGTCCGCCGGTCATCCAGCCGTCGACCTGGGGCGACGCCCTGAGCCCGTAAATCCGGCCGTTCCAGGTCAACGCTTGCAAAAGCGCGAACAGGCCCATCGCCGCGGCGTTCACCGCGGTCGCCAGGCCGAACCTCCGCAGCGCCCCGAACCCTCCAAGCCCCGCGCCCGTCCAGAGCAGCACCCAGGCGCCCGCCAATCGGACCGCCGCGTGTCTCGACGCCTCGGGGTCCTGGCTGATCGTCGGCGACGGTAACGAAACGACCGGGCCATCGTCTCCCACCACCCGCTCGGGCGACTTCGGGATCAGACCCGCCCGCCAGACCGAAGTCCCCGGCGCGACGGTCGCGAGCCAACCCTCGGGCATCGGCGTCGCCTGAGCGACCGCCAGCAACGCCAACCCCGCCAGCGCCCCGCCCGCCAGACCCGGCCTGGGGCGAGGGTTTCCCAGCCAAGCCGCCACGACCCCCAACATGGCCAGCGCGAGCACCCCCAGCGAAAGCCCAAGCTGCGCCCAGGCCTCCACCGACCCGAACGCCCAGGGGGCCAGGCAGGCCATCGTCAAGGTCACCACTTCGGCCGCGCGTCGGACTCGACCGCCCAGGGCGGCCGTCCCTCCGGTCAACTGGCCTTCCATGAGGCGGGCTCGCGAGAAAATCGACAGAGTGTGGCACCGTTCAGAAGCACCACTACGACGCCCCAGGGATCGCGTCAACGAGAATCAGTTCCCGACGAAGGCGACCCCTTCCCAGGAGGATCGCGAAGTCGCTCCGAGGACTGGGGATCGTGACCTGGAGCGGCCATCCCATAAAGCCCCGTTGGGACTGGAAGACGTGGTGATACCCCCATGGAGGCGCGGAGGCCAGCCGCCCAGTTCTCCCTGACGACTTCGCCATCCTCCTGGCCCCTTGTCGGGACGTCCGACCCTAGCGCCGTTTCGTGATAGACTTTACCCCGTTCGCGCGGCGATCCGACCGCGGCACCAGGGATTTGAGCACCATCGATGTCGATGATCCAGCCACGCGGGGGACGCTCCGGCGAGGAGGTCCAGGATTCGCCCACGTTCGACGTCGCGCGGGCGTTCGAGGACGCGCGGCGGCTGGCCTTTCCCCGACGGGTGGGAACGCCCGGCGAGCGAAGGGCGGCTCGGCTGATCGAACGATCATTCGAGGCGTCGGGGCTGGTATCCCGTCGCGAGTGCTTCCCGGTGCCGTTCCTGGCGCGTGGGGCCTGGGTTCGGGCGGTCCTGGCCCTGGCGGGCCTGCTGGCGATCGTCGGTCTCTGGCTTGGGCCGGACCTCCCCTGGGCGAGCGCGGGTTGCTGGCTCCTGGTCATGGCGACGTCGCCACTTCCCTGGCGCCTTTCCGGTTGGATGGCGAAGGGCTGGCCCGCCCGGCTTTCCTCGTGCAACGTCCTGGCCGCCCTCCGCTTCTCCGGCGAGCCCGAGCCCCCGGCTCGGGTCGTCTTTCTCGCCCACCACGACAGCAAGTCGCAGCCGTTGCCGACGGGGGTTCGCGTCGGCCTGGTGATCGCGGTGATCACCGCGTCGGGCATCCTGGCGCTGGGGAATCTGGTCGCGGCGTTGGGGGGCGCGGGGCCGGTGATCGAGGCGCTTCGGACGACCCTGGGCTGGGTCGCGACGTCCGCGATCGCCGCCCTGGCGTTGAACTTCACGGGCAACCGCGGTCCGGGCGCTCTGGACAACGCCTCGGGAGTCGCCACGCTCCTGGAACTGGCCAGGACCTGGAGGCCCAGGCCGGAAGCCCCGGTCGAACCTCTCTGGGTGGCCACGGGAGCCGAGGAGATCGGGCTGGACGGGGCCCGCGATTTCGTTCGACGTCACGAGGCCTGGTGCCGGGCCCACCCGACCCTGATCGTCAACCTCGATAGCGTCGGCGCGGGGGACCGAGTTTACCTCGCCGGGGACCCTTCCGCCCTGGCGCTGGCCCGCGAGTCCGCCGAGCGACTTCGACAGCGTTGGGCGAGGCTCCGGTGGATCGGGGCGGGCATGGACCACCAGCCGTTGACCGACCGAGGGCTGATGGCCGTCAGCCTGCTGGGGGACGTGGTCGGCCGGTCACTCACGATGCACTCGCCACGCGACACGGTCGATCGGATCGAGCCCGAGGCCCTCCAGCGCGCGGGAGAACTCGCCGCCGAGATCGCCTGGACCTGGGCCGAACGCCAGCGAACCCGATCGGACGCGACGGTTCAGCGTTCCATCCCCGATCGCACCGACGACGAAGCGCCGAAGATCGCCTCCCTGGCATAGGGGGCGGGCGGATCGTCGGGCCCGAATCGACTCACCATCCGACGGAACTTGCCCGAGTTCGGGTCGGCCTCCAGACGCGGCACGACCTCCAGGCTGACCCTGACGTCGTCGAAGTCGTAGGTCGCGAGTTCCCGATCCATCGCGTGGCGGGCGCGCTTCAGGTCGATCTCGGCCCCCGGCAGCGGCTCGAGCCGGACCAGGACGTCGTTCCGTCCGACCTGCTCGGCCTGCCACTCGCGGAGTTCCGTGACGTATTCCAACGCGTGCGTGAAGACCAGGTTGATGAGCCGTCGACGCCGCGCCCCCTCGCCGATCCAGAACACGTCCGCCGCCCGGCCGCCGATCCGTTCGACCCTGGGCAGCAGGCTGCCACAGCGGCAAGGGACGTCGGTCATCGTCACCACGTCCCCGACCTCGTAACGAATGATGGGCTGAACGTGATTGACGAGGTTGGTGATGAGCACCTTTTCGCCGGGAGTTCCCGGGGGCACGGGCCGGTTGCGCGCGTCCACGACCTCCAGGATCGCGGAGTCCGCGTTGACGTGCGCCCCAACGTCGGTGGCGCAGCCGTTGGTCAAGAACGGACACTCGCCCGTGGCGTAATTGTTCATCACATGAACGCCAAACGCGCGCTGAATGCGATCCCTGGCCCGGTCGGTGAGCGCCTCGCTGTTGTTGACCACCTGGCGAAGCTCGGGCCCGAGGCGAAGCCGACCGGCCTCGGCCTCCAGTGCGAGCATCTCCAGAACGCCCGCGTAGGCCGTCAGGGCCTCGGGGCGGAACGTGTTCAACCGGTCGATCAGGTCGGCATCGGTCTGCGATAGCCAGAGTAGGTTTACATAACGTTTCGCGACGGCCGGCATGTGCTGGAACAAGCTCGCGGAAGGATAGAAGCCCCGCTTCAGGGTCACGACCGCCAGACGCCTCGGCCGAAACAAACGCCGGACGGCGTGCGCCGGGTTGACGCGCTCGGCGTTGCCCCGGGTCATCTGGAGCCCGAAGAACCGCTCGACGCAGCGGCGATCCTGCACGGTGAGCATCGGCTGGCCCTGGCTGCCCGAGGTGTGGCTGGCCACGTAGCGACCCAGGAACAGGCGAGCCGTGTTAGAGGGGTCGTCCATGAACCGTTCGAGCCCCGCGCGTGTCACCGAGGGGTCGGTCACCGCGCGATCGAACGAGGCCATCAGTTCCCCCTTGCTGGTGGGGGGAAGGTCCTCGATCGTGAATCGATCCAGATCGATCCCTCGATACTTTTCTCGATAAAACCCCGAGCCTCGCACCGCCTGGCGCACCAGCGCGCGGAGCTTCCTCTCCTGAATGCGGGCGAGTCGACTCGCGTTCAGTCGTCGTCCCCTGGTCAGGGCGAGCGTTCGGATCGAAAATGCAAGCATCAATCCCCCTCCTGGCGGTCGGAGTCGCCCGGATCGCAAGGATTGTATCGGGCGAATCACCGTGCGGAATTGACCCATTCCTCGGTGGACGTCCCCCCGTCCGTTGATTCGCCGCCACGCCCTGTTGCCTCGGAGCGACGTCACACGACTCAATTCTCCGCTCTGATCTTTATTCCGCTCACGTCTGCCAGGCGACCGCGTTACAAAGCGGACAAGGAGGATCGTCTCTCCGCGCGATCTCGCCTGGGAGTCGCACGAGAATCGCCTGGTCGAATCTTGAGAGGGGGTGGCTGGGGT
>JBFWRA010000005.1:0-18109 GCA_050249155.1 Isosphaeraceae bacterium
AGCGTGACCAGTTGATCCGGGGCATGCTGGAACTCGACGGGTACACGGTGGTCGTCGTCCAGTCCCGTGACCTGGACGACCCCCAGGCGGTCAGGCGGCACTTGAAGGGCATCGCTCAGGCAATGGGTCAAGGTGGCCTCGCGCCCTGACACGTCGAGCTCTCTATCACATGAGCACGTTATTTCTGCACATCCACACGCGGATCATCCACGCGAGACCTTTGACTCTTCCAGGCCCAATATTCCATAAATCAAATTATAATACGTTCACTTATTGAATATAACCATAACCGCTACAGTCGTAACCCGTGACGGCTGGGGTTCCTCCTTACTTCACGAGAATTCTGTTACTGGTGAAGAAGAGCCGTCTCACTGGCCTCGTGCCGAAGTCGGGTCGTGAGGAGACGACAGGTTCTATCTCGGGGAGGAACCTCCGCATCAATGCGGTGTTGTCAGGCCAACACCGCGTGTGAAGGCAAGGGCCCTCCTCTTCGGTAGTGGAACTGCCCTCGCGCAGAATTTTTGGGTAATGAGGCAAAAAGTGAACTTTGTTGTTGACAGACAACACGGGCTGATTTGCAATCGAATACGACGCCGCACTTGCGACAGGTGAGACGTCCGACTCGGTCACGACGGCCCCAACGTGCGACCTACCGCGCGTGTGGGGCTTCTTTATTGCGCCACGGCACTCGCTTTCGCTCAGGGAGACCCAACGCCCCCCCCTATCGCCGAGACACCAGAGGCGGGCGCCCGTGGATTGAGCTCCTGAACGAGAGTGGATTCAAGAAAGGGTTGTCTCCCGAATCGGAAATCATGAGGCCTCGGGGCTGGGCGAGCTTCCGAGACTCGCGCGGGAACCCCGCGGTTCCCGGGCCTAGAGCGGTTTCAGGACGTCGTTTCGTTGTCGTCGCGATTGACGGGGCGTCCGAGAACACGAAGCTCGCGGACAACTGCGATAAACGAGTTCCGACGCGCGCCTCAGTGACACGGTCGAAGCGAGGAACCCCCACGAAGCTATTGGCAACAGGGACGAGCGACTCACCCATGCCACGCGCTACTCGCGCACAGATTAAATCACTGTTGAAACGCTATCGTGTATCCATGCGCGGTCGAAGGCGACGGCTCAACCTTCCCAAATTGACTTTCGATCGGCTTGAGTCTCGCGTCGTCTTGTCGCGCATCAACTGGGACGGCGGCGGCGGAGACTCCGACTGGAACAACCCGTTGAACTGGGACGCCGACATCCTGCCAGGCCCCGCCGACGACGCTTACGTCGAACTCGGCGCCCCCGGCGGAACGGTCGTCGCTTTCTCAACGGGGTCCGCCGCGATCAACAGCCTGCACAGTGGCAAGGGACTCGCAATCTCGGGGGGCACGTTCTCGATCGCGACCACCTCGGAGATCGCGGGCGCCTTCGCCTTGGGCGGCGGGACGTTGGCGGGCGATGGCGATCTCACCATCGGCGGCACGACGACCTGGACGGGCGGGTCGATGACGGGCGCGGGGCGGACGGTGACGCAGGCAATCCTGACGATCTCGGGGACCGCCGCGAAGTCGATCGATGAACGAAGGCTGGAGGCTTTCGGTACGACGAACTGGTCGGGGGGCACGGTCACGGCATCCAATGGGGCATCGGTCAAGAATCAGCCAAGTGCCACGATGACGATAAGTAGCACGACCGTGGGCGGCGACGTAACCCTGACCAATGCCGGGACATTGACCGTATTCAATACCACGGTCAACGGCCCGGGGACGCTGACCAACGCCGCAGGCGGGGCGTTAATGCTGGCCAACGTCGCGATCAACGCGGCGCTGGCCAACGCGGGGACGGTGACGGTGGGGGCCTCGGGCGGCACCCTCAGCGGCGGCCTCAGCAACGCCGCGGGCGCGGTGCTCCGGGTGCAGCCGGGCTCCTTCCCCGGCTGGGGCGGCGACGCCACGCTGACGGTGGCGCAGGGGTTCACCAACGCCGGGGCCATCGACCTCACGACCAGCGCCGGCAACAGCGGCACGTCCCGGCTGGCCGTCACGGCCGGGGCGCTGGTCAACGCCGGCGCGATCACCGCCTCGGCCGGCGGCGGCGGGGGCCGGGTCCTGGCTGCCGAGCTGGACAACCGGGGCAGCCTCACCGTCAGCCAGCCGCTGACGCTGGCCAAGGCCTCCGCCCGGCACGCCAACAGCGGCGCCATCGACGTGGCCGGAGGCAACCTGACGGTCACCCAGTCGGGCACCGCGCCCGGCTTCGCCAACGCGGGCACAATCACAGTCGGCGCCGGACGCACCCTGGCCGTCAGCGGCGGGACGCTCGGCAATTTCAGCAATGGGACCCTCACCGGCGGCACTTATAACGTCTCCGGGACCTTCCAGTTCCCGAACGCCGCCGTCGTAACAATCGCGGCGGACGTCGTGCTGGATGGGGCCTTCTCGCGGATCATCGATCAGAACGGCAAAGACGCCCTGACCAACCTCGCGACCGTCTCAGCGGGAGGGAGATTCACCATTCAGGGTGGGCGAAACCACGCTTCGACCGGCGAGCTTAGAAATGCCGGCCAGCTCACGATTGCGACCGGGTCGATTCTGTCGGCCGGGGATTACATCCAGGACAACGGAACGACGACCGTCTCGGGCACCCTGAATCTCGTCGGGCTCTCCGCATTAAAGTTCGATGGAACAGACGATTATATCAAACTTCCGAACTCCCTGGTGCGGAGTTCGACCAAACTTACGCTGGAAGCCAGGTTCCAGGGTTCTAGTCCTGGTGTTATATTCGGATATCAGACTGTAACTCCATTCAGCACCCAGTCCGGCAGGTATGTTCCGGCGATCTATGTGGGTACGGACGGGAAGCTCCGCGGTGAATTCTGGTTCGGCAAGGTCGATCCAATCACCAGCAGCTCGACGGTCACGGACGGGTCATGGCACCACGTGGCCCTGGTAGGGGACGTCAACACGCAGTCCCTGTACCTCGATGGGCAATTGGTCGGGACTAAGAGTGGTGCAATCGATCACCAGGACATGGTCAACAACCAGATCGGGCTCGGCAACGCAAACTCCAACTACTGGCCTTCGTCCCCGGGCGGAGGTACATGGTTCCCGTACGCAGGAACGATCGACGAAATCCGGGTCTGGAACGTCCCGCGGAGTCAGGCGGAGGTCCAGGCGACCATGCAGGAGAGGCTGACAGGATCCGAGTCGGGCCTTGTCGCCTACCTGCCCCTCGACGAGGGCGCGGGGACCACGGCCCTTGACCGGTCGGGCCACGGGAACGACGGGGCCCTCGGCGGCGGCGTGGCCGCGAACCGGCCGGCCTGGGTCCCTTCCGGCCCGGTCAGCGTTCGGGTGATGGGCGGGGCCCTGACTGGGTCGGGCGTCATCAACGCGGACGTCTTCAACGGCGGTCAGGTTAGCCCCGGCGTCGGTATCGGCGCCCTCACTGTCAACGGGAACTATACACAGGCCCTAACGGGAACCCTCGACCTCGAGCTCGGGGGCCTCAACGCCGGGACCGAGTTCGACATGCTCAACGTGTCGGGGGTCGCCACGCTCGACGGGACCTTGCACGCGGGCTTGGTCAACGGCTTCGTTCCCAGGAAGGGCGACCGACTTTCGGTGGTGAATTTCGGCTCGCGCGTCGGCGCCTTCGCCCAGCTCACCGAAGGCGCCCCCGACGACCGCAGGCATTTCGACGCCGACTACACCGCCGCCGACGTCGGCCTCGTGAGCACCGCCGCCGGGATCGACGTCAGTCCGATCTCCGGCCTGGTCACGACCAGCGAGGGGGGGACGGCCCAGTTCACCGTCGTCCTGGCGTCGCGGCCGTCGTCCGCCGTGACCATCGGCCTGCGGTCCAGCGATCCGACCCAGGGGTCGGCCTCGCCGACCGGCCTGACCTTCACGCCGCTCGACTGGGACGTGCCGCGGACGGTGACCGTGACGGGGTTCGGCGACGGGGCGATCGGTTCCGACGTCCTCTACAGGATCATCACCGACCCGGCGGTCAGCGCGGACCCGAACTTCAGCGGCCTCGACTCGAGCGACGTCTCCGTCACCAACCTCGAGCGCGACACGCGCGACCTAACCGTGACCAACCTGCGGGTGAGCCCCTCGACCGGGGTGCTGTCGGGCTCGGGCCTGACGGTGCTCTGGGATGACGCCAACTCCGGCAACGTCGCGGCCGCGGGCCCGTTCCGCGACTCGCTCACCGTCACCAACCTCACCACGGGCCAGGTCCTCACGACGGCCGTTATCCCCTACGACGCGGCGGCCCGGGGGCCCGTCGCGGGCGGCGCGTCCGCGCCCCAGGAATTCTCCTTCACCCTGCCGACCGGGACCGCCGGGACGGGCGACATCCGGGTCTCGGTGACGACGGATTCCGCGAGCGAGGTCGCCGAGC
The DNA here is from genome assembly GCA_050249155.1 of Isosphaeraceae bacterium. Classification (GTDB taxonomy): domain Bacteria; phylum Planctomycetota; class Planctomycetia; order Isosphaerales; family Isosphaeraceae; genus JBFWRA01. The sequence goes on from JBFWRA010000005.1 coordinate 4,393, forward strand.
GCAACAACGCCGGGAGTGGCGAGGCGAACAACGCCGCGTCCGTCACTGTTACGTCCAGTCTCGCCGCCCCGGACCTGCAGGTGACCGGCTTGACGGTCGTGTCAACGACGGCGCTCCAGTCCGGCGTGGGCCTTACCGTCCGGTGGCGTGACGAGAACACCGGCAATGTTCCCGTCACCGGCACGTTCTACGACCGGCTCGTGGTCACCAACGCCACGACCGGGGAGGCCCTGGCGACGTCCACGCTGGTCTGGGACGGCGCGAGGGACGGCGCGATCCCGGCCGGGGCGGGACGCGACCGACAGTACGCGCTGACGCTCCCCGACGGCGCGCGGGGCGCCGGCGAACTCCGTTTCTCGGTCACGACCGACGTCAACAACGCCGTCGCGGAATTCAACGAAAACGGCACGGGCGAATCCAACAACGCGTCGCTCCTGACGCGGACGTCCGCGCTCGCCCCGTACCCCGACCTCCAGATCGCCGGATTGACCGCCGAACCAGACTCGGGCTGGCGGTCTGGAGGCGCCATAACGCTCCGCTGGGACGACGTCAATAATGGTGAGCCCGTCGTGCCGGGCCCGTACGCCGACACGGTCAGCGTGAGGAACACGAACACGGGCGAACTGCTCGCGGCGGGCTCCGTGGCCTCCGGTACAAGGGTTTTCACGTTCACCCTGCCCGACGGCGCGCGCGCGGTCGGCGCGATTCAAGTCACGGTCACGGCCGATTCGGGGAACGCCGTCTTCGAGTACAACGCCTCCGGGACCGGCGAATCGAATAACGCCGCGACCCTCACGCGTGACGCGACGCTGGCGCCCTACCCCGACCTGGAGGTCTCGGGCGTCACGGCGCCGGCGCTGGTCGTCGGCGACCCGGCCCGGGTGACCGTCGGGTGGACCGTGACCAACAGGGGGACCGGCCCCGGGACGGTCGCCACCTGGTACGACAGGGTCATCGCCTCGGCCGATAACGTCCTGGGCAACGCGGACGACGTGCCGCTCGCGACGTTCGAGCACTCCGGCCTCCTGGGAGTCGGCGAGAGCTATCCCCAGCCCCGGTCCGAGACGATCCTTCTCCCTCCGGGGTTCAAGGGCCGGTATCGCGTCTTCGTCAAGACGGACGCGACGGACGCCGTCTTCGAGGAGGGCGCGGAGGCGAACAACGCCGCCCAGGCCGGCCAACCCCTCGACGTGACCCCGACGCCCTACGCCGACCTGGTCGTCTCCGCTGTGGACGCCCCCGCGACCGGGGGCAGCGGCCGGCCGCTGCACGTCTCCTGGACCGTGACGAACCAGGGGATCGGGCTGACCAGCACCCCCGACTGGAGTGACACGGTAAGGCTGACGAGCGACCAGGAGGGGCTGTCGGTCGTCGCGAACCTCGGCGCGTTCGCCCACAAGGGCCACCTGCCCGTGGGCGGGAGCTACCCCCGCGAGGCGGACGTGACGCTGCCGGACGATCTCGCGGCCGGCACCTACTACGTCGTGGTCTCGACCGGCGGACCTTACGAGTTCCTTTACGCCACCAACAACCAGGGCCAGCCCCGGGCGGTCGCGGTCACGTTGACCCCGACGCCCGACCTGGCCGTCGAAAGCGTCGCCGCGCCCGCGCAGGCCGTCTCGGGGAGCAAGGTCGACCTCTCCTGGACCGTCCGCAACGTCGCCAGCTCCGGCGACGCGGTCGGGTCCTGGGTCGACGCGGTGGTCCTGAAGAAACTGGGCGGGACCTCCGCCGACGAGGTCCGGCTCGGCTCCTTCGCCTACGGCAACCCCCTGGAGGCGGGGAAGGCCTACACCCGGTCCGAGCAGTTCACCCTGCCCGCCAACATCCAGGGCCTCTACCAGGTGGAGGTGACCACCAACGCCGCGAACTCGCTGTACGAACGCGGGGCGACGGCGAACAACAAGAAAGCCACGGTCGCGACGACGACGATCGCGCTGGCCGCGCGCCCGGACCTCCAAGTGCAGACGGTCACGGCGCCGGCCCAGGTCCAGGCCGGCGGCACGGTCGCGCTGGAGTTCGTGGTCGTCAACCAGGGTCCGGTCGCCACGGCGACGCCGCACTGGGTCGACAAGGTCTACTTCTCGCTGGACAACCAGGTGAGCGGCGACGACGTCCTCGTCGGCACCTTGAACAACGGCGCGGCCCTCGGCTCGCAGGAGAGCTACCTGACCCCGGTGCCCGGCCTTGTGGTGCCCCCGCGCTTCCGCGGCCCGGCCTTCCTGATCGTCCAGGCCGACGCGGGCAACGCCGTCGACGAGTACCCCAACGAGGGCAACAACACCTCCGCCCGACCCGTCGACGTCCTCCCTCTGCCGCCCGCCGACCTCGTCATCAGCGACGTCGTGGTCCCGGCCCAGGCCCTCGACGGCTCGCGGATCGAGGTGCGGTACAAGGTCACGAACCGGGGCGCGAACCCCACCGACGCGACGAACTGGACCGACACGATCTGGCTCACGGCCTCCAAGAACCGGCCCGACCCGCGCAAGCAGCCGTTTCAGGACCGTCTGCTGCTCCAGGTCCCCCACACGGGCGGTCTCGCCGTCGACGGGTCCTACGAGCAAACCGTCACGGTCACGCTGCCCGAGCGATTGTCGGGACAGTTCTATGTCACGCCGTGGGCCGATTCCTACGACGCGGTGCTGGAGGACATGTTCAGCGATGTCGTCAACCCGGACGACCCGAACGAGCAGGACGGCAACAACTACAAGGCGGCGGCGATCACGGTCCTGCAGACGCCCACGCCCGACCTGACGGTCGCCTCGGTCTCGCCCCAGGCCTCGGCGGTCGGCGGCGAGCCGTTCACCGTCCGCTGGACGGTCAAGAACATCGGCAGCAACGCGACCAGGGAGGACCGCTGGGACGACCAGGTGTACCTCTCCAACTCGCCCAACCTCAATGACACGGGCGCGACGCGATGGTTGCTGGGGGACCGTATTCGTCACGAGGGCCGGCTGGGGGACGGCGAGAGCTACACCGCCGAGCGAACGTTCCTGCTCTCTCCCGACGTCTCCGGGACGTACGTGCACGTCCTGGCGGGACCCGTCTGGGAGGGGCCGTACACGAACAACAACTCCCTGGCCGCCCCGACCCAGGTCGCCCCGCGTGCGCCGGCCGACCTCCGCGTCGCCTCGGTGTCGGCCCTGCCGCAAAACTTCTCCGGGGAGAAGACGGCCGTGACGTGGACGGTCGTGAATGACGGGGCCGAGGCCTGGCCGGGGACGTCTTACTGGGTCGACGACGTCTACGTCTCGCCCGACGCGACCTTCATCCCCCAGCGGGCCACGCTGCTCGACTCGGTACCCCGCGGCAACCAGCCGCCACTCGGCCCCGGTGTGAGTTACACCCAGACGCGGGAGTTCACCCTGCCCCGGGGCATCGGGGGAGACTACCACGTCCACGTCCTGGCCAACCCGGAAGGGACCACCCGATCCCCATCGACCACGGTGAACGACTCGATTTCCTACTTCGCGACTCGCGGGTACGAGGTCTCCGGGAACAATCTGGGTTCCGCGCCGCTGCCGGTGACCTACCGCGAGCCCGACCTGACGGTCACGAGCCTGACCGTCCCGGGGCCCGGCCCCCGGTCCGGCGAGACGATCCCGGTGACCTGGACGGTCGCGAACGTGGGCGGCCGCGACACCCGCGAGAGTTCCTGGGTCGACCGGATTTACCTCTCCGTCGACGCGTCGCTCGACCCGGGCGACGTGCTGCTCGGGGAGGCGTCCCGATCCTCCCCCCTGGCGAAAGGGCTCTCCTACACGAGGACGCTGGACCTCAGGCTCCCCGACGGCATCGAGGGGGACTTCCACGTCCTGGTTTTCACGGACTCCAATCTCGCGGTTCAAGGCTCGGGGCTCGGCAACGAGCCCTGGGTCGACTCGAGGATGGCGAGGGTGCCGGAGTTCCAGGGCGAGGGCAACAACATCGCCGCCAAGCCCCTCCGCGTGGACCTCTCCCCGGCGCCCGACCTCGTCGTCGACTCGGTCGTCGTTCCCGCGCACGCGACCGCGGGCCAGACCTTCGGACTGACGTATACGGTGATGAACGTCGGTCCGGGGGGCACGCCCGCGACCCAGGCGGCCTGGGACGACCTGATCTACCTGTCGCGCGACCCGTTCCTCGACCTCCGGAGCGACCGCTACCTCGGCTCCGTCAACCACAAGGGTGGGCTGGCCGCTGGGCGCGGCTACACGGTGAGCCAGCAACTGCGTGCCCCGCGCGACCTGACCGGGTCGTACTACGTGTTCGTCATCACCGACCCGCCGCATTACGGGCCCCGGGGCGTGGTCTTCGAGCAGGACACGGAGGCCAACAACGCCACCCCGGCCGCCGTGCCGATGATCATCGACCTGCCCCCGGCGGCGGACCTCCAGGTCGACGTGGTCACCGTCCCGGGCTCCGCCCGCTCGGGAGACCCGATCCAGGTCGGGTGGACCGTGACGAACCGGAGCACGAACCCGGCCGAGGGCTCGTGGACCGATGCCGTCTACCTGTCGCGGGACACCATCTGGGACATCTCCGACGTCCCGCTCGGCCGCGTCACCCACACGGGGACGGTCCTGCCCTCCCAGGGCTACCCTTCCGTCCTCAAGGCGGTCCTGCCCCCGGCCACCCCGGGGCAGTACCACGTCATCGTGCGGACCGACGTCTTCAATGAGGTGTTCGAAGGCCCCGGTGAAGCGAACAACCGGGTCGCCTCGGCCGACGTGTTGGCGGTCACGGTCGACGAGCTGCGGCTGGGCGTGCCGCTCGCTACCACGCTGAGCACGGGCCAGGAGCGGCTGTACCAGGTCGCGGTCGGCCCGGGCCAGACCCTCCGGGTCGACCTGTCGACGGCCGCCGCCGCCGCCTCGAACGAGATCTTCCTCCGCCGGGGCGAGGCACCGACCGGCGTCCTCTACGACGCCTCCTACCAAGGCCCCCTGCGGGCGGACCAATCGGCCGTCATCCCGGCGACGCAGCCCGGCGTTTACTACGTCCTGGTCCGCGGCCACTCGGAGCCGGCCGCCGACACGCCCGTGACCCTCCTGGCCGACCTCGTGCCGTTCGGCATCTCAGACGTCGCGACCGACACCGGGGGCGACGGCCGCTACGTCACCACGACCGTCCTGGGCGCCCAGTTCCAGCCCGACGCCATCGTCAAGCTCGCGAGGCCTGGGTTCGCCGAGTTCGAGCCGGTGCGCTACCAGGTGGTGGACGCCACCAGGATCGTCGCCGTCTTCGACCTCACGGGGGCGCCCCACGGGCTGTACGACGTCGAGGTCATCAACCCGGACGGCCGTCGGGCCGTCGTCCCTTACCGCTACCTCGTGGAGAGGGCGCTGGAGCCCGACGTCGCGGTCGGTCTGGGCGGGCCGCAGGTCCTGAACCCCGGCGAGACGGGCACCTTCGGCGTCTCGCTCAAGGGCCTCTCGAACGTCGACACGCCTTACGTGTACTTCCAATACGGCGTCCCCGAACTGGGCGCCAACCCGACGGTCTTCGGCTTCAAGTACGTCGCCTTCAGCACGAACCTGCGCGGCCAGCCGGAGGGCGGCGGGCTCGGCGACCTGCCCTGGGCGAGCCTCGACTCGGCGGTCAACGCCTCGGGCGAGGTCCTGGCGCCCGGCTACGCGATCGGCCTGCCGACCGGGGGCTACGTCGGCCGGACGTTCACCGCCCAGACCTACCCGGGGTTGGCCGAATTGTTGAGCGGCGAGTCGGAGTTCGCGGGGCTCCGGGCCAAGATCTACGGGGCTTATCCGCAGTACCAGGGCCTGCTCGACGACGGACCGGAGGGGCTCGACTCCATTTACCCCGGCCTCTCCGAGATCTACGCGGCCATCACCCAGCGGTCCAACCCCCTGGCCGACGTCGACCCGTTCGAGGTCGCGTTCCAGTTCCACGTCATGGCGACCGCGACGCCCTTGACCCGGGAGGAGTTCGTCGCCCAACAGACCGCGGAAGCCCAACGACTCCGCACCGCCATCCTGGCGGATTCCACGGCGACGCGCGCGCTGGCCCAGCTCGCGGCCGACCCCGGGTCGTGGACGAGCCTGTACCTCGCCGCCCTCGAGGACGCCGGGGTCCTTCGGCCCGAGGGCCAGGCGCCGCCGGCCCGCCAGTCCCCGCAGGTCCTCAGCCTGATGGCCACGTTGGCCACCGGCCTGCTCGTCGGGCCGGTCGGCGACGAGGTGCGGAGCAGCGGCGACCTCGTCGCTTTCTTCTCCAAGGTCCGTCAGTGGTACGGGGACGATGGGTCGCGGATCGGGAGCAACGCGCCTCCCGCCCCGAGCGACTACGACCTCGGTTTAGCCCGGCCCACTCAGTTCGTCGCCTTCAACGTGTTCGTGCCGTTTTCCAACGAGCTAGGAGACGCGCGCGTTGACGTCCCGCCGGGCGCGGGCGTCCGGCCGCCCGACTTCTCGAGCTTTTTCAACGCGGCCGGGCAGGTCGGGCGACTGGCCACCCTGGTCGGGCCGCTCGGCTTCGGCGATCGGCAATTCCTGCCGACGGGTCAGGCCCTGCCGTACGCGATCACCTTCGAGAACCCGTCTGGCGCGTCCGCGCACGTCGGCGAGGTGCGGATCGTCACCCAGCTCGACGCGGCCCTCGACCCGCGCAGCTTCCGCCTGGGCGACCTCCGGCTGGGCGACATGCAGGTCCACGTCCCGGCCGGCCGGGGCTCGTTCCAGGGCGACTTCGACTTCGTCCAGTCCAAAGGGTTTATCCTCCGGGTGAGCGCCGGGCTCGACGTCCGGTCGAACACCGCCTCCTGGCTGCTCCAGGCGATCGATCCGGACACCGGGGAGGTCGTCCAGGGCCCCGACGTCGGACTTCTGGCGCCGAACAACGCCCAGGGCGTCGGCAGCGGCTCGGTCGGCTACACGATCGTGCCGCAGGAGGGGCTGGCCTCGGGCGCCGAGGTCCGGGCCCAGGCCCGCGTCCTGTTCAACACCATGCCGCCCCAGGACACCACCGCGCTGACCCAGGTGATCGACGGCGTGGCGCCCGCCACCACGTTGCACGCCGAGCCGCTGGTCCCCGGCGGCGCCGACTATCTGGTGCGCTGGACGGCAACGGACGACGCCGACGGCTCGGGCGTGAAGCACGTGACCGTCTACGTCTCGGAGGACGGCGGCGCCTTCGCGATCTGGCTGCGGCGGACGACCGAGGCCTCGGCGGTCTACCGGGGCACCGTGGGGCACGCCTACGAGTTCCTGGCCCTGGCGACGGACAACGCGGGGAACACCGAGCGGCCCCCCCTGGGCATCCAGGCCCCGAGCGACGGCTCGGGCGCCGACCTGGGAGGGCTGCCGACGGTCCCCGAGTCGACCGAGCCCGACCTGACCCCAGCCCCGGCTCCCAGCCCCGCGCCCTCCGCGAACACGCTCTTCGCCGAGGCCGAGCAGGGCGTCCCTTCGGCCCGACCCGAGGCCCGGCCGTCCGAGTTCGCGGAGGTGCTTCGGCCGTTCCGGGCCGAGGCGTTCGCCACCGGCATTGCCCAGAGCCGCGCGGACATCGGCCCCATGGCGATCGCCGTGCTCCCCGATCACTCGGTCCTGGCCAGCGGCGGGCCGGGGCGCAACCAGCTCTTCCGGTTCACCGCCGAAGGGGGCGACGCCGGCAGGCCGCTGGCCGTCCTTCCGTTCCCGGTCTTCGACCTGGCGCTCGACGCGGCGGGGGGCCTCTGGGCGACGACCGGCGGCGGCCCGTTGCTGAAGCTCGACCCGCAAACCGGCGCGATCCTCGGCCAGTTCGGCGACGGCCTGACCCAGGCCCTCGCGGTCCGTCCGGGGACCGGCCAGGTCTACGTCTCGTCCGGCAAGGGCGTCGAGGTCTTCGACCCCCCGTCCGGGACGTTCCGTCACTTCAGTGACGTGCGCGTGGGGAGCCTGGCGTTCGCCCCCGACGGCACGCCCTGGGCGGCCACCTGGCCCAACCGGGGCGGCGTGGTCCGGTTCGACGCCGAGGGCCGGCCGGAGACGATGCTCCGGCTCGACCTGCCCGTCGACTCGATCGCATTCGGGGCCGACGGCACCCCGCTGGCGGGCCTGCTGTTCGTCTCCAGCAACGACGGGTTCAAGCCCGGTGGCGGCGGCCAGTTGACGATGGTCGACCTGGCGACCCTGCGCCGGGTGGCGTTGGCCACCGGGGGCACCCGCGGCGATGTCGTCCGGACGACGACCGACGGCCGCGTGCTCCTGAGCCAGTCGCACCAGATCGACGTCCTCGGCCCTCTCCGCGCGCCCCGCGTCGCCGGTGCCAATCCGCCTTCGGACGCCCTGGCGTCCCTGCCCCTGGGTTCGGTCGCCGTGACGTTCGACCGCGACATGCTGGCGGGCGACCCGGCCGACCCGCACTCGGTCCTGAACCCGGCGAATTACGAGTTGACCGGGACCGCGGGCGGCCCCGTCGCGATCCGCTCGGTGGCCTACGACCGGTCCAGCCGCACCGCCGTTCTGTCCTTCGACGCGATCTCCCCGGACGTCTACCGCCTGCGCGTCGGCACGGCGGTCCGGAGCGCGGAGGGGGTCGACCTCGCGGAGGCCTACAGCTCGGACTTCCTGGCCCTCGCCGATTTCGCCTCCCGGGCGGACGTCCAGTTCTCGCGGGGCCGGTCCAGCGCCGCCGACCGGACCGTCTCCTACGACGTGACGATCACCAACACCGCCGGGTACGACCTGCGGGCGCCGCTGTACCTGTCGTTCGACCACCTGTGGCCGAACGTCGCCACGCCCGCCGGCGCGACCGGCCCGAACGCCGACGGCGCGTGGTGGGTCGACCTGTCCGCCGACCTGACGGCGGGTCGATTCGGCTCGGGCCAGTCGATCACGAGGACCGTCACGTTCTCCGTCCCCTCCGACGAGCGCCTCTCCTTCAAGACCGGCCTGCTCGCGTTCGCCTACCCCAACGCGGCGCCGGTGTTCGATGCGCGGCCCGTGTCGGTCGCGGCGGCGGGCCAGTCCTACCAATATCAGGCGGCCTCCCACGACCCGGACGGGGTCGCGCTCACCTACGTCCTCACCGACGGGCCGCAGGGGATGGCCGTCAACGAGCAGACCGGCCTGGTCCGCTGGTCGCCCACGGCGTCGAGCCCGGCGCAGGCCCCCGTCGTCCTCCAGGTCTACGACGCCCGCGGGGGGCACGCGACGCAGGAGTTCACCGTCGCCGTCGCCGGGGTGAATCGCGAGCCGGTCGTGGACCCGATCCCCGGCCAGGTCCGGGGCGAGGAGGGACAACCGCTGACGGTCCTGGTGCGCGCCAACGACCCGGACGGCGATCGGCTGGCCTTCTGGGCCGATCACCTCCCGCCGGGCGCCGTGTTCGACCCCGAGAGGCGGACGCTGAGCTGGACGCCCGACGCCCGGGCGGCGGGGACGTACGAAGGCGTGCGGTTCGTGGTCAGCGACGGCCTTCACCAGGTCACGCGCGTCACCACGCTGCTCATCGCACCGACCGACCAGGCCCCGTTGTTGTCGCGGCCCGCCGACCGCACGGCCCTCGAGGGCGAACCGATCCGGATCGCCCTCGCCGCCAGTGACCCCGACGGGGACGCGCTGACCTTCTCGAGCCGCATGCTGCCCGGCGGCGCCTCACTCGACCCCTTGACCGGCGTGGTCGAGTGGACGCCCGCCTACTTCCAGCACGGCGCGTTCTCGATCCCCTTCACGGTCAGCGACGGCCAGCGGTCGACCACCCAGACGACCAGGTTCACGGTCCTGAACGTCAACGCGGCGCCGGCCTTCGGCGACCTCGGCTCGTGGGAGGTCCGTGAGGGCCAGGCCCTTTCCATTCGCACTTTCGCCTTTGACGCCGACAACCCGAGTTACGTCCCGCCGGACCGGCTCGCCGACGGCACGCTCACTCCGTTGGAGAGCGCCGGGCCCTCGGTCACGTACGCCGCATCGGGCCTGCCTCAAGGCGCGAGCTTCGACGCCGAGACGGCCGTGCTCGCGTGGACGCCCGGCTATGCCGACGCGGGACTGTACCCGATCACCGTCACGGCGACGGACGACGGGGACGGGACCGGGACGCCCCTGGTCACCTCGCGGACCGTTGCGGTCGTCGTGCTCGACACCAACCGGTCGCCCGCCGTGGCCGCCCTCGCCAACCGGGCGGTGGACCGGGGCGCCGTCCTCGAGGTCCCGCTCCAGGCGTCCGACCCCGACGGCAACCCGATGGTCCTGTCCGTCCTCGACCTGCCTCGGTTCGGCCAGTTCCTCGACGACGGCAATGGGAACGGCCGGCTCCGGTTCAGCCCGGGCGACGGCGACCGCGGCAACTACACGATCACCGTGCGGGCGACCGACGACGGCGACGGCGGCGGCCCCGGGGCCGTCCTCGCCGGCGAGCAGACCTTCGTCTTGACGGTCAACGCCTTGAACGAGCGGCCGCGACTGAGCCTGACCGGCAACAAGGTCGCGGTCGTCGGGCAGACCATGACGTTCACGCTCACGGCGAGCGACCCCGACCAGGAGCCCCTGGCGTTCACGGCCGAGGGCCTGCCCGGGACCGCCACGCTGGCCCCGGGCCCGGGCTACGGCACGGCGACCGTGACCTGGGCCCCGGCGGTCGACGACCTGGGCGTCTACGACGTCACGTTCCAGGTCGCCGACCAGGGCAACGGCCATCCGGGCCTCGCGGCCGCCGCCCGGCAGACGATCCACCTCATCGTGCGGGACGCGAACCGGACGCCGGTCCTCACCGGCCTCGGCGACCAAGTCGTCTCCGAAGGGCACACGCTCACCCTGGCCCTGGCGGCGACCGACCCGGACGGCGACTCCCTGTTCTACGCGGCCGCCAACCTGCCGCCCGGCGCGACGCTGGACCCCACCCGCGGCGTCCTGAGCTGGACGCCCGGTATCCTCCAGGCGGGCGACTACCCGGGGATCGCGCTGAGCGCGACCGACGGCGACCTGACCGCCTCCGAGACCATCACGATCCGCGTGCGGAACGTCAACCAGGCACCGGTCCTGGTCCCGACGGCCTCGCAGTCGGGCCGCGAGGGGACGCCGCTGCAATTCACCCTCGCGGCGGGTGACGTCGACGCCGACCCCCTGACCTTCTTCGCGGTGACGGCGCTGCCGCAAGGCGCCCAGCTCGACCCGAAGACCGGTCAATTCCGGTGGACGCCCGGCTACGAGCAGGCCGGCGAGTACACGTTCGAGTTCGGCGTCCGCGACCCGGCCGGCCTGACCGACGCCCTCGACGTCTCGGTCCGGATCGTCGACGTCAACCGGCCGCCGACGCTCCGGGTGGGGCACCACGCCGTCGCCCTGGGCCGGACGCTGCGCTTCTCGGTCGTGGCCGGCGACCCCGACCTGGGCGCGACGCTCCTCTATTCGGCCGTCGGGCTTCCCCAGGGGGCCACGTTCAACCCCGCCACCGGCGCGTTCTCCTGGACGCCGGGGCCGGGCCAGGCGGGCGACCACGTCGTCGCGTTCTCGGTCTCCGACGGGTCGGCGGTGACCAGCGCCTCGGCCTTGATCCGGGCGGCGGTCACGCCCGAGGCGCCCCGGGTGACGATCGAGCTGACGCCGAGCTTCCCCGCCGTCCCGGGCCAGAAGGTGCTGGTGCACGCGGTCGCCTCCGGCCTCGCGGAGATCGTCGGGCTGACCGTCACCGCGGGCGGCCAGGCGCTGACGATCGACGACCAGGGGCGGGCGGAGTTCGTCCCGCAGGCCCCGGGCCGGGTCGCGGTCGAGGCCACGGCGACCGACGCCGACGGGCTCGTCGGCCGGGCCGAAGCCGTGCTCAAGGTCCGCGACCCGAACGACCTGGCCGACCCGGTGGTCTCGTTCGCGGCCCGCCTGGCCGGCGCGCGGCTGACCGCCGCCGCGGACGTCGTCGGCGTGGTCGATGACGCCAACCTCGACTTTTGGTCCCTCGAGCGGGCCCCGCTCGGCTCGGACGACTTCACGGCGGTGGCCGGCGGCCACGGCCCGGCCTCCGGGGCCCTCGCCACGTTCGACCCGTCCGCGCTGCCCAACGGGGCGTACCGGCTCCGGCTGACGGCCGCCGACGTCGGCGGCCGCGTCAGCGTGGCCGAGGTCGTGGTGGAGGCCAGCACGGCCGCCAAGCCGACGCAGTACCTCCGCGCCGAGACCGACCTGTCCGTGGCCCTCGCCGGCGCGACGATCGACCTCGTCCGGGCCTACGATTCCCTGACCGGCGAAGTCTCCGGCACGTTCGGGTTCGGCTGGCGGCTGGCCAACCGCGACGCCGACGTCCGGACGGACGTGCCGCCGACGGGCCGCGAGGCGCTGGGGGCCTACAACCCGTTCCGCCTCGGCACGCGGGTGTTCCTGACGCTCCCCGACGGCCGCCGCGTCGGGTTCACGTTCGCGCCGGAGCGTCGGCAGGTCGGCGGCCTGACCTATTACATGCCGGCCTTCGAGGCCGACCCGGGGGTCGAGTACCGGCTCGATTCGGCCGGCAGGATGCTCACGCTGGCGGGCGACCGCCTCTACGACCTCAAGTCGGGTCGGGCCTACGACCCGGCCGGCGGCCTGTTCGCGGGCCCCGAGTACACGCTGACCGCCCCCGACGGCACGGCCTACCACCTGAGCACGGCCCGGGGCGTGGAGGCGCAGGTCCTGCCCGACGGCACGGTCCTCGTCTACAGCGACAGCGGGATCACCGCCCCGACGGGCGAGGCGATCCGGTTCGTCCACGACGCGGCGGGCCGGCTGACCTCGGTCACCGCCCCGGACGGGACGCGGGTGATCTACGGCTACGACGGGGCGGGCAACCTGCTCTCCGCCCGCGACCTGGCGTCCGGCGAATCGGTGAGGTACGGGTACGAGGCGGGACCGGATCACCGGCTCGCGCTGATCGCTTCGTCCGAGGAGGGGGCGAGCCGGGCGGTCGGGTACGCGCCGGCGCCGCAGGCCCTGCCGGTCACCGCCGACCTGGGCGGCCTCGCCCAGTCGACCGCCGCCGACCGGTCCGGGGCCCTCTCCGCGGGGTCGACGGACCGCTACGTGTTCGCCGTCCGCCCCTCGGAGCTCCGCTCCACCGCGACGGGGACGGTCCTGCTCGGCGTCTCCGTCGAGGCCGCGCCCGGCGGCGCTCTCCAGCCGGCCGTCCCGGCGGTCCCGGGGCTGACCCCGCTCGTGACCCGCGCCGGGGCGGGGAGCGCGTTCGCCCTCTACGTGATCGACCGCGAGGGTCTGCAACTCCTCGAGGTCGCCGCTTCCGGCGGGGCGACCTCCGGCGCCTACCGCCTGGGCCTGTTCGTGGCGGGGGACGTCGACCGGGACGGCTCGGTCGACGGGATTGACGGCCAGCTCCTGGCGGGCGCGCTCGGCGCCTCAACGGGCGAGCCTGGTTACCTGGTCGGGGCCGATGCGAACCGTGACGGCACGATCAACGGCGCCGACGTCCAGCTCCTGGGCAGCAATCTCGGCTTCCAGGCCAACCGGCCGCCGGTCGTCACGCCGGCCTCGGCGCTGACCCACGCCGACCTGCCTGTCGACGTCCAGCTCGCGGGCCTGGCCGCCGACGCGGAGGGAGACATCGTTAGCCTGCGTGTGGTCGGGGCCCATCAGGGATTCGCGACCCCAAGCCTCACTGGTCAGGTAGTTACATTCACCCCAGCCTCCGGATTCAGTGGTTCGGCGGGTTTCCAGATTGTCGCGGATGACGGCTACAGCCACTCGGCGAGCGCGAACGTTGTTGTGAATGTTAGCGCGGCGCCCTTGATCGAGATCAAGCCAAAGTCCCGTGGCAC
>JBFWRA010000006.1:0-14642 GCA_050249155.1 Isosphaeraceae bacterium
GGAGCCATTCTTGGATTCTTGAAGTCACTCGCCGCGGAATGGCCCCGGGTCCGTGTCAAAGCGGTGGATGTCGCGGTGGAGGACCGGTCGGCCGCGGCCGAGGCGATCCTGGCGGAACTGGCCGCTCGCGACGGGTTGGTGGAGGTCGGCCGCCTGGGGAAACGCCGCGTGAAGCTCGCCGTGACGCCCGCTCCCATCAAGAGTGACTCCAGTGTTTCACGACTCGGACCGAATTCGATCATCCTCGTAACCGGAGGCGCTCGAGGAATCACGGCCACAGCCACCCTGGAACTGGCGCGACACGCGAACCAGGCGACCTTTGTCATCGTGGGTCGGTCGGTCGTCCCTTCCGAACCCGAGCCCGCGGAAATCGCCCAGTACCACGAACCCACGGAGTTGAAACGTGCCCTGATCAAGCTGCGACAGTCTGAAGGTCGCTCGGTCACTCCGAGCGAAATCGAAGGGGAATGCCGTCGCATCCTTCAGTCCCGCGAGGCCCGCGCGAACCTCGAGCGACTTCGAGCCACCGGCGCGAGCGTGGATTATCGGGCCTGCGACACATGTGACGGCGACGCGTTCGCGAAGCTGATCGAGGACGTCACTCGTCAGTATGGCCGGATCGACGGCGTGATCCACGGAGCGGGGGTCATCGAGGATCGTCTGATCCAGGACAAGTCGATCGAGTCGCTCCGTCGCGTACTGCGGACGAAGACGACCGGCGCGCTGGTGCTCGCGGCGACGCTCCGCGCGGAGTCGCTCAAGTTCCTCGCCCTGTTCAGTTCGGTCTCGGGGCGATTCGGGAATCGTGGGCAGGCGGACTACGCCGCGGGAAGCGAGGCGCTCAACAAGCTGTCGCAGGCGCTCGATCGTCGCTGGCCGTCCCGCGTCGTGGCGATCGAATGGGGACCCTGGCTCCAGACGGGAATGGTCTCCGAAGGTGTCCGCCGCCAGTTCGTCGAGAGAGGAGTGACACTCATTCCATCGGAGACCGGTTGTCGGATGTTCGTTGAGGAAGTCCTACAGGGGCGGAAGGGAGCGGCCGAAATCGTGGTCGGAGGCGCGTCGGGCCTTGGGACCCTCCCGGCTCCGCCAATGGCCGCGGCGGCTGCCGTCGAGAAGCCCTCCGTCGCACTCAGGCCCATCAAACGTCCGCCGCTCCTCGCGGTCGCCGGCGACTTCCCGCGCGAGGGCGATGTCTTCGCGGTGCTCCGTCCCCTCGATCCTGAAATCGACCTTTATTTGAACGATCATCGCATTGACAATCGTCCGGTCTTTCCCTTCGCGATGGCCATGGAATTGATGGCGGAAGTCGCCGTGGCGAGCCGGCCGGGCTGGGTCGTGTCGGAAGTGCGACGTGTCCGACTCCTTCGCGGGGTTGTCGTGAACGAGCGTGCTCCCATGCTCAGGATCGTCGCTCGACCCGTCGAACACCAGGGCGACGCGGTGTTGTCGTCGCTTGCGGTGACCATCGCCTCGGTCGACCAGCCGGAACGCTTGCATTACAGTGCCGAGGTCGTGCTCGTTCCGGAAGGGAGTCCACCAGAGGCGACTCCGCCGTTCGAAGCCAGGTCCGGGCGAATCGTCGAGCCGTCTCCGATCACGGTCGACGAGGCGTACCGCGAATGGCTGTTCCACGGGCCGGCCTTCCAGGGAATCACGCGGATCGACGCCATGGACGCCCGGGGAATCCGTGGCGCGCTGCGAACGTCGAAGCCCTCGAATTGTCTTCGAGGCGCGCCGGAAGGCTCGTGGCTGCTCGATCCCATTCTCATCGACAGCGCCTTTCAGATGCAGGTTCTTTGGGCCAGGAAGCACTGGGACGTGACGCTGCTCCCCGCCGGAGTGGGTTCATTTCGACCCAGGGCGGACTCGAGCGGTTCAATGAATCAAGCGCCACGCGAACTCGAATACGAAATGATTATCCGGCCCGAGAGCGGTCGACCCTGCTGTGTATGCGATCACCGATTGGGTGAGGCCACCTTGCGGGGCGTCGAAGGAACCGGGAGCCGAGCCCTGAACCGGCTCGCGGGGAGTGCGGGGCGATGAGAACCCGCGGGACCGCTCCACAAGGCGAGAGGCATGAAGGGAACGCCATGACCGACTCGGGGAAAACCACCACCGTTTCGCCCCAGTTCGGAGGAGTGGCGATTATCGGGATGTCCTGCCTCTTCCCTGGCGCTCCGAACCTCGACGCCTACTGGTCCAACATCCTCGGCGGCGTGGACTCGGTCTCCGAGCCCCCTCCCGAATCGCGCGAACCGGCGAATTCATTCGACCCCGACTCTCGTGATACTGACCGGATCTATTGCCAGCGCGGCGGATACCTCGGCGCGCTCACCACGTTCGACCCACTCTCCCATGGAGTGCCGCCCGTCAGCGTGGGAGGCGAGCCCGACCAGTGGCTGGCCCTTCAACTCGCGCACGACGCGCTGCAGGACGCAGGCCGGCTTGATCTCGATCCCGCCATCCGTCGCCGCACGGCGGTCATCCTCGGCAAGGGTACCTATTTGAACGCGGGGAACGCCATCGCCGTGCAGCACGGTCTCGTGGTCGGTCAGACGCTCGAAATCGTCCGGAGGCTGCACCCCGAGCTTGGCGAGGTTGAACTCCAGGCGATTCGTGACGAGTTGAAGCGGGGCCTCCCTCCCATCAATCCGGAAACCGTCCCGGGACTGATCCCCAACGTGATCGTCGGTCGGATCGCGAACCGACTCGACCTCATGGGACCAAGCTACACGGTGGATGCCGCTTGCGCCTCGTCGATCGTCGCCGTTCAGCACGCGATCAAGGATCTTATCAGCGGCGCGTGCGATCTCGCCCTGGTCGGCGGCTCGCAAGTCTGGATTCCGATGCCAACCATGAGCATCTTCTGCCAGCTGGGCGCGCTGTCCCGCCGCCAGCGGATCCGGCCGTTCGACAAGGAGGCGGACGGAACCCTACTGGGCGAAGGGATCGGGATGCTGGTCCTGAAGCGCGTGGAGGACGCCGAGCGCGACGGTGACAGGGTCTATGCCGTGATCCGCGGCGTGGGGGTCGCCAGCGACGGACGCGGCACGAGCGTGATGGCCCCCCGCGTCGAAGGCGAGGAACTCGCCCTTCGCCTGGCCTACGAAGCCGCGGGGGTCGATCCTCGGACCGTTGGGCTGATCGAGGCCCACGGCACGGGAACCCCGGTCGGCGACGTGATCGAAGTCCGCGCGATGAACCGGGTATTTGGCCCCCTGAGCGGGGAACTGCCCCGTTGCGCCATCGGCTCGGTCAAATCCATGATCGGCCACACGATCCCCGCCGCCGGAGTAGCCGGGATCATCAAAACCGCGCTGGCGCTTTATCACAAGGTGTTGCCACCGACCTTGCATTGTGAACAGCCCAACCCAAAACTCGAACTGGATCGCACGCCGTTTTATTTGAATACGTCGGCGCGTCCCTGGATACATGGCGCGCCCGAACCAAGGCGCGCGGGTGTCAACGCGTTCGGCTTCGGCGGCATCAACGGGCACGTCGTCTTGCAGGAGCATTCGGGGGCGAGCGATGCGGCACCCCTTGACCATCTGCCGGATCGCGAGACCGACGTCATCATTCTCGACGCGGAAACACGCGAGGCGCTCGCGGACGCGGCTCTCGAGTGGTCCCGCCGAATCGCCTCGTTGGAAGGACGCGAAGTCGCTCCGGGACGCCCGGTTCGTCTCCTGGACGTCGCGTGCCACATGAACGATCACGCGATGACCTCCGGCTCGGCGAACGCGCACAGGCTCGCCATCGTGGCCTCGTCCCTGGGCGATCTGCGGGAAAAAATGGAACGCGCCGCGAGGAAACTCGAGACCCCGAAGGGCTGCCGGCAGATTCGCGAACCCTCCGGGGTCTACTACGCTTCGGAGCCCCTGGCCAGGTCCGGGAAAGTGGCGATGCTCTTTCCCGGCGAGGGATCGCAGTATCCGGACATGCTGACCGACCTGTGTCTCCACTTCCCGGAAGTACGCGAGTGCTTCGACCAGATCGACGCGGTCTATCATGAGCACGATCGAGGTTATCTCCCCAGCGATCATATCTTCCCACATCGTCTCATGACTCATGAGGGTGCTCGTCGCGTGAGCGGACGTCTCTGGGAGATCGCGGGAGCCGTCGAGGCCGTCCTGACCGCCAATCAGGCGATCCATGCGATTCTAACGCGACTCGGCGTGGTGCCCGACGTCATCGTCGGGCACAGCACGGGCGAGTTCTCCGCGGTTCGGGCCGCCGGCATCCTGGACCCCGCGAGCGAGCAACTCGGTCCGTTCATCCTGGACCTCTACCGCAACTACGAGGAGGCCGCGCGATTGGGCGTTCCCAAGGCCGTGCTTCTCGCGGTCGGCGCGGATCGAATGGCCGTCGAAGCCGTCGCGCGGGAGGTGGGGAACGGGATCTTCGTCGCCATGGACAATTGCCCTCATCAGGCGGTGCTCGTGGGCGGCGCGGAGGAGACCGATCGCGCCATCGAGATCTTGCGCCGCGACGGATTGATTTATGAACGACTCGTGTTCGACCGGGCTTATCACACGCCGAGGTTCGCCCCCTACGCCGAGCATCTTCGCCGGATCTTCGAGTCCGCGAACATCGGACCCCCACGCATTCCCGTCGTCTCCTGCACGACCGCCGCGCCTTACCCGAGCGAGCCCGACGCGATCCGGTCGCTGATGGTCAACCACTGGCTCGAACCGGTCGAGTTCCGAAAAACCGTGGAAACGCTCCACGACCAGGGTGTCCGCGTCTTCATCGAATCAGGCCCGCGGGGTAATCTCACGGCGTTTGTCGATGATATTCTGCGCGGTCGGCCTTATTGCGCGATACCAGCCAACGTGCAGCGGCGCTCGGGCGTCACGCAGATCAACCACCTCGTCGCGATCCTCAGCGCTCAGGGGATGAACCTCGACCTCTCGTACCTTGTTCGTAATAGGCGGCCCTCGCCTCTGCCCAACACGGAGAGTCCAGTCGCGCCTGCCGGAGCGCCTCGTAAACTCGCGACCGGGTTCCCGGCGATGGAACTCACTCCAGCGTTCGTCGAGAGGCTACGCCCCCGCGGGGCCGCCCCTCGAAGCGATTCCCCGGCGACATCGGCGCCTCGAAGCGATTCCCCGGCGACATCGGCGGCCTCGTCGCCTGATTCGTCAGAGTCACTCGGCGACCTAGACCGGGAGCACACCTCGACTCATCCAGCAACTCGCATGGTTCAACATTTCCTTCAGACGATGGAGCGGTTTCTCCTCGTTCAAGATCGAGTCATGGGCGACTGCCTGGGCCGTCGCGACGGGTCAGGCGAGGTGGCGGGCGATCTTTCGCCGCGAGCATCTCTCTCAAGGTTTCCGTTGCTGGGGGACGACGTCGCGGTCACGTCCGAAGGCGAGCTTGTCGTACGGCGGGTCGTTGACCCCGAGCGCGATCTTTACCTCAAGGATCACACCCTGGGGCATGTCCATTCGAGCACGGAACCAGAGTTGCTCGCCCTGTCGATGATGCCCCTGACCATGACGCTGGAGATGCTGGCCGAGGCCGCGACCGCGCTGCGACCTGGATGCGTGGTCGTCGGCGCGCGCGACGTGATCGCCTCTCGCTGGGTCGCGTTCGACGGAGAGCCCCAGGAACTCGAAGTCCGCGCCCAGGTCGTCCCTGGAGCGCCCGATAAAGTCGTCGTCAAACTTCGCAATCTGACCGAGGATCGCGAGGCCGACAGGCCCCTGGCCAGCCCAGTGGTCCAGGCGTTGGTCGAACTGGCCGAGGGATATCCGGACAGCCCAATCGCGCGTGATTGGACCCCGGCGAACGCGCGTCCGTCGCGACAGAGTCCCGATCGCCTCTATCAGGAAGCGATGTTCCACGGGCCCTGCTGGCAAGGCGTCGAGTCCGTGGATCTGGTGGGGGACGACGGCGCGACGGCGACGCTTCGCGTGCTCTCCGCCGACGACTTCTTCTCTCACGGAGTGGCACCGAACTTTGTCCTCGACCCCATCGTCCTCGACGCGGCCGGCCAGCTCGTCGGTTTCTGGACGGTCGAAAGGCTCAGTGAAGGGAAGGTCGTGTTCCCCTACCGCCTAGAGTCCCTTGAAGTGTTCGGCGGGTCGCGACCACGCGGAGAACGGCTTTCGTGTCGCGCGTCCATCCAGCTCGTGGGCTCTCGACAGGTCCGATCGACGATCGAGGTGGTCGACGGAGAAAACCGGGTCTGGCTCCGGCTGGTGGGCTGGGAAGACCGCCGTTTTGACTTGCCCCCATCGCTCGAACCACTCATCCGACCCAATCCCTCGGCCATCTCGGTCGCGCGCCCCGACGTGGCGCGGATGCTCCCGGGCGTCTCCGTCGCGCGGGCATGCGCGCTCTCAAGGAACGTCGGCTCCGATAGGGCCTTCTGGTCGCGCGTCTGGGCCTGTCGAGTCCTCTCGACGCGCGAACGCGACGAATTCCGACGGCTCAACGTCGACGACGAACAACGCCTCGCCTGGCTGGCGGCCCGAACCGTGGCGAAGGAGGCCGTCAAGTCGTTGCTCTGGGACGAATATCAACGGTTTGTCGATGCAACCGAGATCGAGATTAACGACTGGGGCGCGGGAGGCCTTGAGGCAACGGGCGTCTGGTCCGATGACGTCGAGGATGAACCCATCGTGGTCGCCCTTGAATCGAGCGGAGAGGTATTCGCGATCGCCGCGATTCCCCCCCTGATCGGCGATGAAACCGGGATCTGTCGACTCGGACTCGGGATGGCCGTCATCGAGGCGAACGATGATCCCGAATCGGCGCTCTCGGCCGCCGCGCGCGACGCGGTGATCCAGGCGATGATCCACGAACTCGACCCGGACACACCGATGGCCATCGAATCCATCGATAGGAACACGGGCCTGGTCTCGATCCGCATCGCCGCGCCTTCCCCGGCGCGTGTCACGGTCGAGACCGCGTGTGTCGAGGGAGTCGTCGTGGCTTCCGCGCTCGTGGAGCTATGTCTCAACGACGCGCCAGGGCCCCAGCGGGTAGCGACCTGGACTTCGCAATGATCCACGCATCACGAATTCCCTTGGAAGTCGAGACACTCACTGAAAGCGCGAACGAGGCCACTCCCATGATCGCGAAGGACCAGGTGCGGGCCGAGCTGATTGAACTGCTGACGAAACTCGCTGGCGACTGGGACTACGAGGGCGAGATCACGCCAGGGACCCGGCTCCTCCGGGACCTCGCCCTGGAGTCGCTCGGACTCGTGGTCCTGGGGACCGCGATCCAGGACAAGTACGGCCGACTCCCCTTCACCGACTTCCTCGCCGAGATCGGTCAACGACCTCCCGCGGAGCGAGACGTCACGATCCAGGAACTCGTCGACTTCGTCTGCCGCAACTGTTCGCCCGTGGCGGCGGGAGGGCCCTCCTAATGGCCAAGGCGTTGCTCATCGGCCTCGACGGCGCGACGTTCACGACGCTCGAACCCCTGATGGATTCGGGTGCCATGCCCTTCCTCCGTTCGTTCGCGAGGGGTGGCGTTCGATCGATCCTCCGATCGGTGGTGCCCCCGCTGACGCCGCCAGCCTGGACCTCCCTGACCACGGGAAAACACCCAGGTGGTCACGGGGTCTTCGACTTCTTCCAGAAGGAGTCGCCCGAGAGTCGAACCCTTCGCTTCACGACCTCGCACGACGTCCGGACTTCGACGATCTGGAGCCTGGCCAGCGAACAGGGGAGAACAATCACCGCGCTGAACTATCCATTGATGTTCCCAGCGCCGAAGGTGAACGGCCGCGTCGTCCCCGGTGGTTGGATGCCGTGGCGACAGCTTCGTCTGGGTTGCCATCCGCCCGGGCTCTTCGATCGACTCAAGGCGCTTCCCGCGTTCAATCCGCGCGAACTCTCCCACGACATGGCCCTGGAGGAAAAGGCCCTCGAAGGTTGCGCCGAGGAGGACCACGCCGACTGGATCACACTGCACACGCGACGAGAGCGGCGATGGGCCGACGTGCTATCACACCTGATGACCGAGGAGCCCGCGGATCTGACCGCGGTTCTGTTCGACGGCGTGGACAAGCTTCAGCATCTTTGCTGGCGATTCCTCGATCCCGCCCTGCGAGACGAGTCCCCGACCCCTTGGGAAGCGGAAGTCTCCAGACTCTGCGAGAGCTATTTCCGGCAGCTCGATGAGATACTCTCCGCGCTCGTCGAACGAGCGGGTTCGGAAACCACGGTCGTCATGGCCTCGGATCACGGATTCGGACCGACGTACGATATTGTTTATTTGAACACATGGCTGGAAGAGCAGGGATTTCTCGCCTGGTCCGGCGACCAGGGCATCCGGCCGGACGCCAATCGAGAGGTCGGCATCAGTCAGATCGCCCGCCACGTCTTCGAACTCGACTGGGAACGAACCGTCGCTTACGCGGCGACTCCCAGCAGCCAGGGCATTCATATCGCCAGGCGAACATCTGATAACCCGTTCGGAGTGACGGACGAGTCGTACCCCGAGGTTCGCGCTCGGCTGGTCGACGCGCTTCGAGACTTTCGACACCCCCAGACGGGCAGGCCCGTCGTGGCCGAGGTCCATACCCGCGAGCAGGTCTTCCCGGGGCGCTTCGTCGATTATGGCCCGGATCTCACGGTCTTCCTCAATGATGACGCGGTCGTCTCCATCCTCCGATCGGATCGCGTCATCAAACGAAGGGCCCATGCCGTGGGCACACACCGGCCAGAGGGAGTGTTTCTGGCCAGTGGTCCCGGACTCCGCAAGGGAGTGGAAATCAGCGAGATCTCGATCGTGGACGTCGCACCCTTGCTGCTCCACACACTGGAATTGGCCGTGCCCGACGACATGGATGGTCGCGTCCCCGTCGAGGCGTTCGAGCCCGAAGCGCTGAGAGATCGACCGCCGCTGACAACCACCGCCACGAACGCGAGTCTCGTGGGGTCGCCCTCGTCCCCGGAGGAAACCCCCTACGACGCCGAGGACGAGGCGATCGTGCTCAAGCGATTGGCCGCCCTCGGTTATCTGGAATGAGTGAACGAGGTCAAGATCGAGGATCAGACCGTCATGCCCAAAGCGACTCTCCCCAGCGGCCTTCGACTTCACTATCAGCGAGTCGGGCGCGGTCCCGACCTGGTGTTGATCCATGGCCTGACCGGCAACCTGGCGGTCTGGCACCTCAAGATCCTCCCCTTGCTCGTCGACCACTTCAGGGTCTTGACCTACGATCTTCGAGGCCATGGCTTCAGCGACATGCCGCCGACCGGGTACACCTCCCGTGACATGGCGACCGACCTTGTCGAACTCATGGATACCCTGGACATCGAGCGAGCGGACCTTGTCGGACACAGCTATGGCGCGGACACGGCTCTCTACTTCGCGCTCAAGCACCCGGGTCGTGTCGGCCAGATCGTCGCCATCGAGGCGGCCCTTCCCGCGCTCATTGAGCTGCGTCGTCGCGAGGACTGGGTCGGTTGGTCGTACTGGACGGACGTGCTGGAACGGTCGGGCTTGACCGTCCCACCCGAGCATCGCTGCGACACCGAGTATCTCCTCAGGCTCAGTCTCGAACTCCCGAAGAAGTGGGGGCCACTCCAGGGCCTCCCCCGCAACCCGACGTCTTTCCTCAGACTCCTCGACACGACCACCGCCGCCAGGGACTACGAGGAAGCCGGTGAGTTGACGCTCGACCAGGTTCCTCGGATCCAAATCCCCGTTCATCTGGTTTACGCCCACGGAACCGCGTTCATCTCGACGCACGACTACCTCGTGGAGCACTTGCCCAACGCCCGATCGGTCCTTCTTCCCGGGACGGAATGGGGGCATTTCGGGCCGCTTGAACAACCCGAGGTCATCGTGGAAAAACTCTTCCAGGCAGTCGGCGGGGGGGCGGTCGTCGGGTCGTCGTCTTGAATGGGTCATTTTATGAAAATACTCTTTGTCGGAGTAGTTCGATGGACACCGTGATCGTCACCGGCGCGTCGACGGGGCTGGGTCTGGAGACCGCCGTCCACCTGGCGCGGAGCGGGTTTCGGGTCTTCGCCACGATCCGAGACGACGCCCATCGCGAGGGTGTCTTACGCGTGGCTGAAGAGCAAGACGCGCCGATCGAAATCGTCCACCTCGACCTGACCGATCAGGAGAGCATCGCCCAGGCTGTTCGGACGGTCGTCGAGGCGAGTGGCGGCGTCTACGGGCTGGTCAACAACGCCGGCATCGGCCTACGCGGTTGCTTCGAGGATCTTACCGATCGTGAGATTCGCGACGTCTTCGAGGCGAATGTCTTCGGGACGATGGCGGTCACGAGGCAAGTCCTCCCCTACATGCGCGAGGCCAGGCGTGGCCGAGTCATCACCATCACGTCGGTCGGCGGTCGGATCGGCACATACGGCCTCAGCGCGTATTGTTCCACAAAGTTCGCCCAAGAGGGATTCGGCGAGTCGCTGGCGCTGGAAGTCGCTCACTTCGGGATCAAGTCGATTCTCGTCGAGCCTGGCATGATCAAGACCCCGCGCTGGACGTTCAACCGCGGGACCGCCGCGAACGCACTCGACCCCAGGAGCGCTTACGCGGAGATGTTCCGTCGTCATGAATCGCTGGCCGACCGCCACGTCAATTCGCGAAGGACCACGCCCGAGGACGTGGCGAAAGTCGTTCACCGCGCGCTGACCGATGATCGCCCAAGGCTTCGCTACGTGGTGGGACGCCCCGCGTCGCTGGTACTTTCGTTACGCCGACACCTTCCCGGCGAGCTCTTTGAGCGACTCTACTTCCGTGGGCTGCTCCGAAGGATTCAGCGAGAGCCTCTTCCAGCGGGGCCCAAGGCCTGACGGTGGCACTTCAGCGGCGGCGGCGAGAAGGAGTGGCTTTGATGGCCCGATTCTTGATGACGATGTGGCCCCTGGTGGGACATATCAACCCGTTCATGAGCGTGGCGAAGGCGCTCATGGCGCGTGGTCACGAGGTCGCGTTCTGCACCAACGAAGTCGCTCGGGCGCAAGTCGAGGCCGAGGGCGTCACGTTGATCCCTTACCGACACGTCGACGACCGCTCGATGTGGCAGGTGGTCGGCGACGCAGAGACCCGTGCGAGTCGTCGTGAGTCGGCGCGAATCCTCTACCGGGCGGTTCATGAATGGATCGCGGGAACCGTCCCAGCCCAGGTCGAGGACGTCAATGAGGCCGTCGAGCGGTGGCGGCCGGATGCCGTCGTCACCGAGACCGGCATGTGGGGTCCGATCGTGGTCTCCTCCGAGACATTGCCCGTGCCCGTCGCGATCCTCACGACATTAATGGGCTGCCTGATCCCCGGCCCCGACGCGCCTCCGGGGGGCGCGGGACTTCCCGCGCCGCGCGGTCCCTGGTCGCGCTGGCTCTGCCGCGCGATGACAGGCGTCGGAGACCTGCTTGCCACCAGGGTTCGTCGCCGGATCAACCAGATCCGCGCCGGTCACGGTTTGCCCCCCATGAACGGATCGGTCAACGCTCACATGGCCACGCTTCCGCTTTATCTCGTCCCCAGCTTGCGCGAGCTCGACTACGGCCGGAATGACCTTCCGGCGAACGTTCAATATGTTGGGGCCTGCGTATGGAACAAATCTTCGAGCGCTCCGAGACCCGAATGGATGGAGCAGTTGCCCAGGGATGAACCCTGGGTCCACGTCACGGAGGGAACCGCGCATTACCGCGATCCGTTCGTCTTGCGTTCGGCCGCGCGCGGACTCGCGGGGATGCCCGCTCAGGTGATTCTCACCACGGGTCCTCAGCGCGATCCCTCGGGTCTCGATCTCGGACCGATCGCCTCGAACGTGCGCGTTGAGCAGTGGGTCAGTCACAGCGATCTGCTTCCGCGCTGCTCCGTGCTCGTGACCACGGGGGGCGCGGGGACGATCCTCGCGTCACTTCGATACGGGGTTCCCCTCGTGGTCATTCCCACGCACTGGGACAAGCCCGACAACGCGCGTCGCATCGTGGACGCGATGCTTGGCCTGGCGATCTCCCCGCGCCGCTGCACACCCGATCGGCTCCGCCGGGCCGTGGATCGGATCCTCGCGAATCCGGAATACGCCGCTAACGCGCGCCGGATCGCCGCGAAGCTCGCCGATCGCGACGGCCCGGACCGGGCCGCCGAATTGCTGGAATCACTCGTTTCGACGTGCCGACGGGAACCCGTCCAGGTCTGACGATCCATTAGGAATACTCTGCCGATGGGGCGTTTCCTGTTCACCACCTGGCCGTTCCCCGGGCACGTTCACCCGCACCTGAGCGTCGCCGGCGCGCTGCGATCGCGCGGGCACGAGGTCGCTTTCTACACGGGGACGGGCGTTTCAGGACTCGTCGAGGGAGAAGGGTTCGAGATCTTTCCGTTCCGGAACGTCGATGAAGTTCCGATCTGGAAGCACATCCAGGAACTGGAGGCGACCGCGCCGATCGATCGCACGCCGCTCCCCTTGGTGAGGACGGTCTTTCGTGAATGGCTCGCCGGGACCGTGCGTGGCCAGGCAGCGGACGTAAAGCGGATCGTCGGGGAGTGGCGGCCCGACGTCATCGTCACCGATCCCATGATGTGGGGTCCGATTCTCTTGACCCGAGAGAGTTTGAATATCCCCGTCGCGGTACTCGCCTTCCTCATCGGCTGCCCGTTGCCCGGTCGCGAGACTCCTCCCTGGGGATTGGGGCTCCCTTCCCCCCGCGGCTTCCGCGCGCGTTGGCTGACCAGGGCCGCGAATGCATTGAGCGAGCTCGCGGCGGTACCGTTGCGGCGCGAACTCGATCGCGTTCGCGCTGAACACGGCCTGCCCGCCATGGGCTGCTCGGTCAATGCCTACTCAGCCAGGCTGCCCCTCTATCTACTTCCGAGCATCTCCGAGCTCGACTTCCAGCGTCAGGACCTGCCGCCCTCGGTACGCTATGTCGGGCCTTGTACCTGGAACAAGCCATCTCGCGAACCGACACCCACCTGGCTCGATGAGCTTCCAGGGGATCGGCCCTTGATCCATGCCACGGAGGGGACCGCTCATCATCAGGACCCGTTCGTCCTGAAAGCCGTGGCACGCGGCCTGGCCGGGCGCGCAGTGGAAGTCGTGCTCACCACAGGTGGACGAGCTGAACCCTCCGCGCGGGATCTCTCGACATTGGCTTCGAATATCAGGGTCGAATCTTGGGTCAGCCATGATGACCTCCTGCCGCGCTGTGCCGCCTTCGTGACGACCGGAGGGGCGGGCTCCGTCCTCGCCTCGCTTCGACACGGAGTACCGATGGTTATCGTGCCGACCCGCTGGGACAAGCCGGACAACGCCCAGCGCGTGGTTGAAGCGGGGGCCGGCCTGCGCATCGCTCCGAAACGATGTCGGCCCCAAGCGATTCGAGAGGCCGTCGAACGAGTTCTCGCCGAACCTTCATTCGCCGAGAACGCCCGACGACTCTCGCGTCTCATGGCCGACGCGGGAGGCCCACCCCTTGCCGCGTCGCTTCTGGAAACCCTGCTCCGGTCATCCGCGCATCGAGCCGCCCCGGTCGAGACTTCGATCTGAGCCAAACCCGGGACCGTAAAGGAGCGACTTCATGAACACCACCGTCACCACCAACGAAACGCTCGCCGAACCTTGGGAAATCCGGAAGCCCGCGGAGGCGAACCAGCCCGTCGATTGGTCACGAACCCGCCCTCGACTCCTCTCGTACGTGGGACGATGGGGGCGCGCCAGGCGCTGGCTGCCAGAGGACGCGCGGAGCGTCCTGGACGTCGGTTGCGCGTTCGGGTACGGCACCGTCGCGATCGTCGCCGGAACCGAATCGCATCGCTGGATCGTGGGGGTCGAGCGCGACCAACGCAACGTCGAGATCGCCGCCGAGCGTTACCCCTGGCTGTCGATGGTTCGGGCCGACGCGCGGTCCCTTCCCTTTCTGGACGGCACGATCGACGCGGTCGTCAGCCTCGACGTCCTGGAGCACCTCGACGATCCCATGGCCGTGGTCGAGGAGGTCCGCCGTGTCCTGAGGCCCGGCGGCGCGTTCATCGTCAGCGTCCCGCAGCGGGGGATTCTCGCCCGCTTCGACTCCAATAACGTCTACTCCTGGCTTCGGTCGTGGTTCCGATGGTTCCTGCCCCTGGAGGAGTGCGAGGAGTCCGCCTCCGGACACCACAAACACTTTAACAAATCCGAATTAATGGTATTGTTGGGGAACGGCTTCGTCGTCGATCGGTGGACGGGGTCCGGTCTTGGACTGGCGGAATTGCTCCATGTCGCCATCGCCGTGGTCTTCAAGGGCCTGCTTCGATGGAGAGGGGCGTACATGGTGCTTCGTCACCTCTACTTCATCGCATTCTTGCTCGAAGATTTGATCCCCAGCGGACGATTCGGCTACACACTGACCGTTCGGGCACGCGCCGCGCGAGTCGCGCCGAGATGAACCTTACCCCAGTTGTTCGAAACGGTTTCGCAAGTTTGCCAGAGTGTCCCAAGGAAGCGGGCGAGAACCCAAAGTCGGCATCGCTTGATGGACACCTCACTCGCGGTTTTCCGGGCGTCGTGGACGACCGCCCACCGCCATCCTCGGATCGGTACCATTCCATGAATCGATTTGCGCATTGTTTTCGGCTGGTTCGGGCGCGGGTCTTCCTGGGCGCGATCACGGCGTTCGTCATGGTGGCGGGACTGAAACCTCCTTGCGAGGGACAAA
>JBFWRA010000007.1:0-14394 GCA_050249155.1 Isosphaeraceae bacterium
AGCGTCCCCTGGTTCACGAGGTACAGGAGAGTCTCCCTGTCGTTGACCAGGGCGTACTGGACAGTCTTCCCCCGCTCGGTCTCCCGCTGGATCCGCGGAATCCAGTCGGGGTAGTGGTCCGGGGTGTTCTTCTGCCAGAAGTGCGGGGCTTTCTCAGCGAGCCCCTCGGGCAGTCGTTCGAGCGTGACGGGTCGGTCCTCGAGGAAGGGGAGAAGCCGGTCGGCGATCTTCGCATAGTAGTCGAAGACGTCCTTCTTGGTGAGCCCGGCGTCCGGATAGACGATTCGGTCGGGGTGGGTGAGCTCAACCGATTTGGAGGCCGTCGTCCTCCGGACGCGGACCGAGGCGGCCGATTCGCCAGCGACTTTGGACTTCGCCGCGGGCTCCGGCGCTCCCTCACTCCCGCCCTGGGTCAGCGTGTCGTTCAGCTTCATGAGCAGCCACTTGGGCTTCCTCCGGGCCCGCGGCTTCATACGGATCAAGACGAACTTTCCCTTGAGTCGCCCGCCGCGCAGGACGAACTCGATCCGACCCGCGTCGATCGCCTCACCGGCCGTCCGCGGCTCGGCCGCGCGGTCCGTCGGGCGCTCGTAGGTGCCACGGTCCCAGATCTTGACCGCGCCACCGCCGTCCTGGCCCTGGGAAATGTCGCCCTCGAAATTCGCGTAACCGATCGGGTGGTCCTCGACCTGGATGGCGAGCCGCTTCACCTCCGGGTCCATCGACGGACCCCTGGATAACGACCAGCTCTTGAGGACGCCGTCCGCCTCCAGTCGGAAATCGTAGCGCCGGGTCGACGCCTGGTGCTCATGGACGACGAAGACGTGCCGTTCGCGTGGCCGCTTCACCTTGCGCTTCGCGCCCGATGGCTCGCGGGTCTCATCGAAGTCGCGTTTCTCGTCGTACTCCTCCCGTTCCATGGTCGAAACTCCCGGAAACCGCTCGCGGAGTCAGTCGGGGGCCTTCGTGTCGGGGTGGAGCCCCTGGGATCTCGTGGCTGGCTCGGACCCGCTCTCCGCGCGGCGGCTCACTCTCATCAAATGGGTGGACGTTCGACCCGACTCGTCGAGCCGATCGTGGAGGTCGAGTGAGACCTCGCGAACGCATGCCAGGCCGACGTCGCCCGAGGAGCGCGACCGATCGACCTGGTGGTGAGCGACGTGCGGAACGCCCAGGTCGGTGCGGAAGCGCCGCGAGTCGGTCCGGCCGGCACCGCTGGGACAGGGCGATGCGACTGCGGAGTCCACGCTCGCCTCCGCCCATGTGGGTGGGGACGCGGAGTCCGTCGACCTTTGGTCCGAGGGTTCAGGCCATGGAACTCGACTCCTCCGGAATCGGCGAGCGCGAGATGTCCAGGTCGCCTGACGCGCCAAGTGGGTCGCGACGACCTCCGCCTCATGCGACACCCTTGGGAGAAATCCGTGAGACGCCGGAACGTTCCCTGGGGCAAGTCGCGTGCCGGTGCGGGGCGTCCCTGAAGACACGGGCCTGTCCCACCATGGGGAAGTCCTCGACCGTACTTCCGGGCGACGAGAACGACGCGGAACGCCGGCTGACGGTCAACACCATCGCGGTCCGTCCCGGACTCCGGCATGTCGCTTGCGTAAACGAATCCATTCTCAAGCGCGACGTTGAACACGAGGTCGAACGTCGAGGGGGTCCCGACAGACCCGACGTTCGAACGTGATGGTCGCCGAGGGAGTTCACCATGTCTCAGGATCCACGCGAGAAAGGTCCGAAGCCCCCGCACCCATCCCAGCGGCAGCCGTCGCCCGGGCTTGAATCCGAGATGGAGCCGGAGCCGGATTATGGCGAGAAGAGCTACAAGGGCTCGGGCAAGCTCGACGGCAAGGCGGCGGTCATCACTGGCGGAGACAGTGGGATCGGTCGCGCCGTGGCGCTCGCGTTCGCTCGCGAGGGGGCGGACGTCCTCATTTCTTATCTCAGCGAGGAATCCGACGCGAAAGAGACCGCCCGGGTCGTCGAGGCCGCGGGGCGAAAATGCGTCGCCGTCGCGGGCGACCTCCAGGACGAGTCGCACTGTCAGGCGATCATCGACCGGGCGGTGAAGGAGTTCGGCAAGCTGGACATTCTCGTCAATAACGCGGCGTTCCAGGCGTCTCGCGATTCGATCGAGGAGATCAGCACCGAGGAGTTCGACAGGACCCTGAAGACGAACCTCTATGCGATGTTCTGGCTGACGAAGGCGGCCATGCCGCACATGCCCAAGGGTGGCGCGGTGATCAACACCTCGTCGATCCAGGCGGATGACCCGAGCCCGGACCTCCTCCCCTACGCGATGACGAAGGCGGCGATCCAGAACTTCACCGCCGGGCTGGCGCGAATGCTTGGCAAGCGGGGTATCCGAGCGAACTGCGTCGCCCCTGGGCCGATCTGGACGCCCCTCATTCCGGCGACCATGCCGCAGGAGAAGGTGAGGAACTTCGGCAAGGATACGGCCCTGGGGCGTGCCGGACAGCCGGCCGAGCTCGCGCCGGTGTTCGTGCTCCTGGCGTCGGACGACGCCAGTTACGTGGCCGGGGCCACGGTCGCGGTCACCGGTGGCAGGCCGCTCCTCTGACGTCTCCCGGAACGGCTCCGTCGCTCGCGGTGGCCTCAGCGACTGGGCGTCGCCCCGGTCGTCTGGTCGAAGCGGGTGAGCGCCTCGGCGGTCCAGGCTCGGGTGCGGGTCGGCCTGGAGTGGGAAGGGCGAATCGCGACCCGAGCGGTCGGCGTGGCGGGCGTGCCGAGGTCCCTTCCAGACGATCCGCGCCGCCCCGAGGACAAAAGAACGATGGAACGGCTTCTCCCCATCGAAGTGACTCGAGTCACCACTCTCCGCCGTTCACCATGATTCAGGGATCCAGTACCGATCCCGGTCTGGAGGGGACCAACCGGCGATGGACGCGCCCGGCCGTCCGAACGGCCCCGTCAGGACCCTCGACAGCTCGGAACCGTTCGTGATCGCATCGTCTGTCCCGTGGCGGCGGGGCGCGCTGACTTCAATCATCCCGCGGCGAGTCAGCCCGCCCCAGGCGGAACACGAAGCACTCATCCTCGCCAAACCGTCTCCGCTCGACGAATCGAAAGCCGAGGCGTTCGTAAAAACGGTGGGCCGCCGTGTTGCTGGCCAGCGGATCGATCAGGATCGCCGTGACCTTTGGCGCGGCGAAACAACGGGCGATGGCCTGTCTCATCATTTCCGTGCCGTAGCCGCGGTTCAAATCGCTCGCCTCTCCAATCCAGACGTCGATCGCGCGGAGGTTCGGGGCCACGTCGCCCCAGTAACGCGTATCCTCCTCCGCCGGGTCGATGATCTGGACGAAACCGACGGGGCGTCCGTCCACCTCCGCGATCAATTGCTCCCGCCAGGACGGGTTCCTGGCCAGTTCGATCTCCCACCCCCAGTCGTCGTTCGGGTCGGAGGCGACGGAGT
Source organism: Isosphaeraceae bacterium (assembly GCA_050249155.1). Lineage (GTDB taxonomy): Bacteria > Planctomycetota > Planctomycetia > Isosphaerales > Isosphaeraceae > JBFWRA01. The sequence continues at coordinate 3,437 of JBFWRA010000007.1, forward strand.
GCGGCTGCTCGTCCCAGTGGCGAAGAAGTTCGAGATCACCCGGACAAGCGGGGCGGAGGCTGATCCTGGACGTCATGGCTTGGCCAGCTCCGCGAACCCTCCGCCGCATTTCCTTGAAACGGTGGGGACGAACCGGCCAGGGAACTCGCCACCGCGCCCCGTCGCGAGCCTCGGCCGATGCCGCGGTCGAACCAGGCGCCCCAGACACGTTTCCAAACGGTGCTCGACCACGACATGCCGCGCGCTGGAGTTCCTCGCCAACGTCGCGTCGAGGAATGGCCGGATCGCCCAACGGCTTGGGCACCTTCCGCCACCAAATCCCCGAGGTACCGCGTGGTTCATGGGGTCGACCTTTCCTCGTCCGAGCTCAGTCACTGGCGTGCTCCCCCTCGTCGGCCCGTAACTTGCTTGTCGACCTGGTATGAAGCCAAGTTATCTCCAATTCGACAAGGCCGCCTACCACTGGCGGTCAGACGTGGACTACCGAGCCTATCCGGAGCTTTACCGGGTCGGCAAGGGCGAGCAGGGCGTGCTGACATGCGAGCCGTACAAGGGGGAGTTGATCCCACTGTGGCGGTTCAGGACGCCTGAGATCGCCAGGGCGAGCAGCGAGGCCATCTACGGGAAGTTCCTCGCCTACCTCCAGGAAGGGGACTTCGTCGGCGCGGATCTGGCCCGCAAGTTCCTCCAGATGGGCTTCACCCGCGCTCGGCGGTACACGAACTACAAGGGCGGTCGGAAATACGACCCGAAGGATCAGCGCCCGCTGGAAAAAGGGACGGGAAATCCCCAGAGGGCCGAGTCCGCCCGGATCTTCCACGAGGCCTGGCGAAAGGCGGAGGCGACACCCCTCTACGCGCGCATGAAGGCCAAGTGGAAAGCCACTTACGGCTGAGGGCATCCAAGGAGGCTCCATGTTCAGCGAATCGTACTGGAACGTCGGGCCGAATCTCCCACGGTTTCCCAGGCTCGACGAGAACCTGAAGGTCGACGTGGTCGTCGTCGGGGGTGGGATCACTGGAGTGACCACGGCGTATCTCCTCGCGAAGGAGGGTTTCTCGGTCGCGCTCCTCGAACGCGACCGTTGCGGAGGAGTCGACACCGGGCATACGACCGCTCACCTCACCGCGGTCACGGACCAGCGCCTCAACGAACTGGTGAAGCGATTCGGACGCGACCAGGCGCGGGCCGTGTGGCACGCGGGGGCCGTCGCCATCGACGAGATCGAAGCGATCGTCCGCCAGGAGGGGATCGACTGCGAGTTCCGCCGGGTACCAGGCTACCTCCACGCCCCGATCGGTGGGAAAAGCGCCGAGGGATTGGTGGAGGACGCCGAACTCGGACGGGAGTTTGGATTCGAGGCGGAGTACCTGGAGTCGGTCCCCTTCGCTGGCACGCCAGGCGTCCGGTTCGAGAATCAAGCCAAATTCCATCCGCTCAAGTATCTGGCGGGGATCCTCGAACGGCTACCCGTCCTGAAGTGCCATGTCTTCGAGCGATCCGAGGTCATTGAGGTCCAGGATGAACCCCTCGCCGTCAAGGCCAACGGGAGGACCATCACCTGCGCGTACCTCGTCATCGCCACCCACGTCCCACTCGCGGGCAACGTGGGCATGCTCGGGGCCGCGTTGTTCCAGACGAAGCTCGCCTCCTACTCCAGCTACGTGGTCGGTGCGAAGGTGAAGCGTGGGACCGTTCCAGAGGCGTTGTTCTGGGATACGTCGGACCCGTACCGCTATCTCAGAGCCGACGCGTACCCCAGTCGCGACTTCGTCATCTTCGGAGGTGAGGACCACAAGACAGGGCAGGACGACCCGGAGACACGTTTCGTCGCGTTGGAGCGACGCCTGGGTGAGATCCTCCCCGAGGCGGAAGTCACCCACCGCTGGTCCGGACAGGTGGTCGAGACCAACGACGGTCTCCCGTTCATTGGCGAAATGGCTGAGAAGCAGTTCGCCGCGACCGGCTTCGCGGGCAATGGCATGACGTTTGGCACGCTCGCGGCCGTCATGGCCCGCGACGCGGTCACCGGACGCGAAAACCCATGGGCGGCTCTCTTCGATCCGAACAGGAAGAAGATCCTGGGCGGCACCTGGGACTACATCCGCGAAAACCTCGACTACCCCTACCACATGATCAAAGATCGGCTCGCGCGCTCGGAGGACGCCACCACCCAGGATTTGAAGCCGGGAATGGGGAAGATCCTCACGCTCGACGGCCAGCGTGTCGCCGCCTACCGCGATGAGAGCGGCAACCTTTTCACGCGCTCGCCGTACTGTCCGCATCTCGGCTGCCTCGTGAGCTGGAACTCGGCCGAGTCTACGTGGGACTGCCCCTGTCACGGCTCGCGGTTCAAGCCGACCGGCCAGGTGTTGGCGGGCCCCGCGGAATCGCCCCTCGAGGAGGTCGTCGCGAAGGTTTAACCTATTTGATTTTACTTTATCTATGAGTTGGCGTCGTTCCGTCTTCGGTGTTCACCGGGGAGTCGATTCCTTCGGGAACGGCCAGGTGTTCACGGCCGTTCCACCACTGGCGACGTCGAGCGGAAGGACGTCAACGCTTTCGACCGCCAGAGGTGGGCGACCAAACCGCCAGTGATCCCGCGCCGATGATGGGGAGTCGCGGGGCTCGTCACGCGTCAACCTCGGGTAACTCGCCAGGAGACCAATCCGCGAGGGCCAGGACGGTTGGCCCGCGTGGAGATCGATGAATCCCGCGACGGGGACGGGGGAGGATGAAATCCCGCATGCGACGAGATTCCGAATGTCCACCGCGTCAACCTCGTCGCTCGCTCACCGCGTAGGTGCGAGGTCGTGAACGGCGTCGACCCCGTTCAAGCGTCGAGGGGCAAGCCGGACGCCTGGAGCACCGCGGTCTGGACCGCGAGGTCGTGCGCGGAGGGGAAGTCGATTTCCTTCTCACCACGGATGACGCGCGCCATGTCGGCGGCGTCCTCCACGTAGCGCGTGTACTTCGGGAACGAGAGGTCTTGGTAGCCCTTGGCGAAGCCCTCGCGAGCGGTCGAGAAGGTGACGCGAGCGGAGGGGTCGTCCAACGGCTGAATGTGGAACGTCCCCTCGCTGCCACAGACCACCATATGTCGTCGTTCAAATCCATCGACCTCCAGCGCGCTGGATCTCACCGTCGCGGTCGCGCGGGGATAGTCGAAGACGGCCAGCATGTTGTCCGGAAGCGAATCGTCGAGTTTCGAGGAATGCCGGGCGTGGGGCGTGACCTTCGTCGGGGCACCCAGAACTCCGACCACCAGGTCGATCACATGGCACCCAAGTTCGAACATGATCCCCCCTCGATATTCCGCGAGGGATCGTCGCTCGGGGGGCGCGACCACCTTGCTCATCACCGCGTGGACCTCGAACACGTCACCGAGCCAACCACGTCGGAGAACGTCGCGCAGAAGCTTCACCGCGGGGTTGTATCGGTACATGTATCCCATCTGGACCCAGAGCCGCTTCCGCGCCGCGGTCTCCAGGATGCGACGATACTGAGGGAGCGACTCCCCGGCCGGCTTGTCGAGGTGGACGTGCAGCCCGGCGTCCACGCCGGCCTCGGCCGCGTCGAGCAGGTCGCGCACCCGAGTCTCCACCAGAACGGCCTGAAGGCCCGGAACGTTGAAAAGCCGTTCGCGGGTCATCCAGGGGAGACCCTTGTACGGCTCTCGCGAGGCCGCCTCCTCCCTCAGCCGATCGTCCGGCTCGACCACGCCCACGACCTCGTACGCCTCGGACCGTCGGTAGACGCTCAATTTGCCCGCGTGCGCGTGCCCCACGCCGATCTGTCCAATCTTGATGCGGGGCGGCTTCGAGCGTCCGGAGCTTTGGCCGGCTCTTGACACGCCTCCCAGCGCGGATGTGGCAAGCAGTCCCCCGGCACGAGCGATCAAGGCGCGTCGGCTTTCTCGTCGCATCGATTCCCTCGCTGGTCGAGTCGGGTTCAAGGTGGCACGCTCACCGCGTCATCGAGAGCGTGCCACCAGGTCAGATCACGACGACGTCGAAGACTTAGCGAATGTAACCAGGAAGCCAACCCTTGGAGCCCTGGGGCGGCACTCGGTCCGCCTCCTCGTCCCCCTTGGCCAGGGAAAACGCCACGGCCAGGGGAAACTTGCCCTTGGGAGCGCCCCGGGTGTATGGGCCTTCTCCCCAGAACATTCCTTTTGAGACGAGGTCCAGCCGCGTGACACGGCCGTTCTGGGTTTCCACGAATCCGAAAAGGTCGGCCTGGTAGCCGCGGTCGCCGGACGGGGTTTCCAACCAAACCGAGCCAGTCAGTTCGCCTCCCTCGAGTTTCAGATCGATCTCGCGAAGGTCCTCGGGGTTCCACATCGGCGGCTCGCCTCGCGTGTTGTCCACCAGGTGGAACCGGGCGATTCGGCGCTTCAGGCTCTCGGTCAACTCGCCCCGAACGAGGGCCTGATGTTCATCCTCGCGAATCCAGAGGTTGTCACGCGAAAGCGCCGACTGAAAGATCTTCCGCCACTGGTCCTCGGTTTCCTGGTATCCTCCCAGCACCTTCGCGTTCACTCGAACGACCAGCCCCCCCTTGGGCGGCACGCGCTCGAACCTTGGGTCCGCCGCTCTTTGTTCGAGTTCGGGAACCGCGGTCGGTTGATAGTCCCTCAGGGACTTCTCAAGAAGTCGTTTGATCCGCTCGGGTCCGCGATTGTTGTTGAACGCCAGGAGCTTGCCGTCGGCCGTCGCGACGTACAGGCCCTGGGTCGTACCGTTCTCATCCCGCCGCGCCCCTCGGATCGCGATCTGGCGGTAGAACTCCCCCTCGGCGTCTTTCTGTTGGCGTTGATAGAACTGATCGATGGCCACGGGCACGAAACGGGTTCGCAGCAGGCGAACGATCTCAGGATCGGCGAAGGTCGACGCACGGTCGAGCACCCCATTGTTTCAGGTACAGCCCAGCGGGTGGCCGTCCATCGCCCAGATGAAAATCGGCTTCCTCTCCCGGGCGGCCTCGACCTGCGCTTCCAGGAGCGACACTTTCCAAGGGATCGTTCGCCAGACCTCGTCCTTCGAGGGCTGAAGCTGCGCGTGCAGGGTCTTGAACTCGTCGACGGGCAGATCTCCGGGGACGAGCAACGCGATCGTGATCAGCGAGGTCAGCATCCGAAACGTCCTGATATCCAAGGTGGTTGAAACGTCCTCGACGACACGAGGGGGTCCGTGGGTCCGAGGTGGGGGACGGCTCCCGATCGGGGCGACCCCTGACGATACCACAGCAGGTCTCGGCGTGGGGAGAGCGGCCGATCGCGGCAGCGCGCATCCCCCGCGTTTCCTGGGAGTTCGGTCGTCAATCCGCGATCGCCGGGCGTGGTCGATCGATGCGCCGCTCCGAGGGGCTCAGTCGGAGAACTCAAACGCGAACAGAGCGGCGTTTCGCAACTGGAACTCCAGCCGCGCGGGCCTGCCGCGAAGCCGTCCCAGCGACTCCCGCCAGCGGACGTCGCCCGCCAGGGTGTCTCCTTCGACAGGCTTCGCGTCCGCACCCCCGAGGTCGGCGATCGGCGCTCCCGCGGCGTCCAGGAGCCGGACCACGACCGATCCCTTCACGGCACGGGCGTTGATCGTGAGACGGCCCGAGGGCACGAGGAACGGACGGGTCACGAGCCGACCCTGGTCCTCGATGGGAACCAGGGCGAGATAGCGGTCGCGCTTCATCCGGGCCTGTCCGATTTGCCGTTCGGTCGCCGGTTCCACCTTGTGACCTCTCGCATAGCCGCCGTAATAGAAGATCGTCTCGTCACCCAACGGCACGGCCGCGCCGATCCAGGCCATGGCGTGGTCCCAGGAGCCTGGCAGGGGGTCGCGGTCCAGAAACGGCTCGCGACTCCGACGCCAGGTGACCCCGTCCCGGCTCGTCGCGAGGACCGAGTAGCCAATTCCATCCCTGGGGCCTCCGGGGTCGCACGGCAAGTCGTCGCGCAGGACGCGCACCAGGCCGATCCGCAAGGAACCCCGGAGGTGGACGGCACCCATGCCGTAGAACTCCAGGAGACCGTCGTCCCGATCGTCCGGGGCGAAGATGCGCCTGGGGCGTTCCCAGTGAACGAAGTCGTCGCTCGTGGAGAGGCCGACCAGTCTTCGTATGCCTTTTCCCGCCCTGGGCCCCGGCGCGAAGCCGTCCTCCGGCACGGCGTGGAGCTTCACGGCGGCAACGTAACGCCGGCTCAAGGGGTCGTGGTGGACGTCGACGATATCGCCCACGCCGTGCCGCGTCGGCTGATCGTAGCCCTCGGGCCAGGTGGCCAGGACCGGGTTTCCGACGTGGGGGGTCCATTGGAATCCGTCGGGCGAGAAGCCGACGTACATTCCACCGTCGTCACCCGGGCGGTCCTCCCGGGCGCGCGTCGCCTGCCAGTTCGCGAGTTTGAATCGCCGCCTGGGATCGCTGGCTCGCTCACCGTCGTCGACCAGGCTCGCCCCATAGCTCCGGGGAAGGTCCCAGGCGACCCTGGGATTGGCCCAGGTCACGCCGTCGTCCGATTCCGCGTGCCAGACGGCGGGGCCCCGGTTGTACCAGAGGCGAAAGCTCCCTTTCGCCGCGTCACGCGTCACCGACACGTAAGGCTGGGTGCAACCAAACTTCCGACTCTCCAGAACGGGTCGGTCCAGCCGATCGAGGGGCTCCACCCGACGCTCCAGGCCGTCGAGTCGCTCGATCAGATGATCGTCGAGAAACAGGTTTGGCCCGTTCCCGATCACCAACGGATCGACGGCCGCCTCGGAACGCGCGACGGCCGCGCCGCCGAGAGCGACGCTCGCGACGGCTCCCGTGGCGGCTCGAAGCGCGTCTCGGCGCGTGTGACGCATGAGGACCTCACTCCCTGGCGGTGGGGACGATCCGACTGTCGGCGTGAAACGAACCACCGTCGAGAATTCGCCCAAAGGGGCGGCCGATGCGAACGGCCGTTAGCGCCCGGAGGTTCCACGGGAGGCTCCCTGGATTTTTCCAGGCCGGGTCGACGAGGTCAACGACCGTCCGGGTCGGTCCATTCCTTCCGCGAACCTTCGATGCGCACGGGGTTCCCCAGCGGTTTTCCATCGCGCACGATCAGGTAGGAATCCGCGCCCGGCACTCCGTCCCAACGCAGCGTGGCGAATCCCTTCGATCGAATTGGAGGAGAGGCCGGCGCGCGGTCCCCCTGCGCGCCGACGGCGATGATCGCGTACTCATGCTCACCTGAGCCGTCGTCCCCGACGACGATCGGTGCCGAGGGGGAGGCCAGACGTTCCCGCCGAATCTCCCCTCCCCAGATCTGAAGGACCTCGGTGGGGTAGGGCAGGCCACCACCGCCATAGCCACCCCCACCCAGCGAGGTCATGCCCTGTCCAATGAGCGCGTCGGTCAGGGGCTCACCGTGGCCTGGCCGGAACGTCTGGAATCGGAGTCGGCCGGGATGCGTCAGTCCGTTCCAACGTTCACGAGGCACCTCACTCAGTTCCAAACCCTCGCCCTGAATGATGGCCATCTGCCGCCAGGCGTCGTCCAGCCACACGTTCCAGGAGATGTGGCCAGGAGCCCGGCGGAGGGTGCCGTCGCTCTCCAGAGCGTGGAATCGGTCGTCGAACGGGTCGTCGATTTCTCCCTTGATGAGTCGGCTCCGGACCCAGAGTCCCCCGGGCCCGTCGAAAAGCGACCGCGCGTAGAGACCCCTCGGAATCTGTTGCGCCTCGTACCCCTTCTCCCAGGGCGCCCCGGTGTCCGAGACGATGAGTTCCTTTCGGACGATGAGCCGGTCGACCTCGATCTCACGCGTGGAATTGGGTCCGATTCTCAACATCCCGTAGGTCGCGGCGACGGAGAGCGCGATCGTGACGAGGCGGTCCATCATGGGAGAGGCTCCCTCGGGGTTCGGGCGTACGTTCGATTAGCAGGAACGCGGGCCGATTCCACCGCGCGCCGCGGTCTCCGCACAAGTCTCCAGGACCCAGGGGAACGCGACGACAAGAATCACTCGTCGTTGGGATCGGCCCACCCGGGAGAGATGGTCGGGCGACCTGGTGGGAGGGACTTCGGCGCGCTCGCGACGGCCGGGTTGAAAAGGCGGGTCCTGGCAATGGAGACGACGGGGGTCGAACCCGTAACCTCTTGGTTGCAAACCAAGTGCTCTCCCAGTTGAGCTACGTCCCCGGCGGGGTCATCATAACGCGAGTCGGATGCGAATCCTAGACCGACTCGACGTGTCCGGGGTTCGCGCGATCCGGTTCAGTACCCCCGAACCCACTGCTGGGCGGTGACCCAGGCCCTGGTGCGGTTGGCGTGCTTGACCGGCTCCCAGACGGGAGGTTCCCCTTGAGGCGAGGTCACCGTCTCCAGCCATTGCTGGATCATCGAGGGGGACTGGCTGACGATCGCTCGCTTGTAGATCGCCCCAGGCACTCGTTGTTGAAAGAGGACGGCGTAGTACGGCAGCACGTCCTTGGTCTTCATCTTGGAGAGGTAAACTCCGATCTCGCGATCCAGTTTACCCAGGTTGTCCCCAAACGCGTCCCGAAACGCGTTGAGATGCTCCTCGGGGGATCGCTCCTCCAATGGGGGCATCTGGCTCATGGTCTTGAGATAACCCACGAACGCGTCGACGCGCTTCATGGCCAGGTAATGTGTCATCGCCCAGGAGAGGGCGTAGTCGGTCGGGGTCAGCTTGGTCTTCTGGACGAGGTACTCCACCAGGGGCATCCCGACGGGTCGGCCGATGTGCTCTGGCCGTTCGGTGCCGGGCACCTGGGCGGAGGGTGGGTCCGCGAGGTCCCGGATCGTCGCCAGGTGCTGGGCGTTGGCCACCCCGAGTCCGGTCCAGGTCGTGCCTCGCTTCGTGGTGGAAGGGGTGGCGCAGTACTCGGCCAGGCCCTCCACCAGCCAGGGGGGCCATTCCGCCAGCCGGGGATGAATGCCGATGTTCTGGAGGATCTGGTGAGTTCCCTCGTGGGCGACGGTCTGCGGCCTGCGGACCGCCGAAAGCTCGGGGGGCTCGGCGTCACCCTCCGAGGTCTCGTAAAAATAGATCCGGTTCGTGTCGATCTCGTAATACGCTCGGACGTTCTCGTCGACCGCGCGGAACTCGCGGAACTCCCCCTCCGTCTTGAAGATCACGGCCACCAGCGGGAACTCCGCCTCGGTGACTGGGAAGTCGCGCTTTCGAAACGCCTCGGTCAGGCCCTTGTAGAGACTTTCGAGCACCTCGCCGCTGGCCCTGGCGAAGGCTTGCGAGGAGCGGTGCAGGATCACGTAATGGGCCGTTCGCTCGACCCCGAAGCCGGCGAAGAGGCCGGAAGTCAATTCGGCCGCGACCTCGTCGGCGGTCGCGGGCTGGAACGGCGCGGTCGTGTACGCCAGGGAGTCCGGGACGCCAAGCTGTCCATCCGGGAGCATGACGTGCGTCCGGGGACCGGTTCCGCCGTGAACCCTCGCGACGACGGTCCGGCCGTTCCTCATCCGGACCAGGAGGCGTTTGGGCTCGGGCCGATCCAGACTGGGCTCCTCGGGCCGTCCGCTCGGCGAGGCCGAGGGTATGGCGGGGGCGGTGGGCTCGCTCTGGTGCCGAGCCTCGGGTCGCGGAGGCAGGGGCGGCTTGGGGCTCGTGATCGTGGGAGGCCGCTCCCGGAGCGGGACTCGCCCCGAGTCGTCGCCGGTCGGGTCGGGTAGGACCGCCGGTCTCGGCGGAATCGGGGGTTCGTTGGAGATCGGCCCAATCGAGAAGGGAAGGAGCTGCGCCCGAACGGTCGTCTGGACCGGGGTGGGCTCGGGCGTGAGGCTCGTCAGGAGGCCACGTTCCCGGATCGCGGAGGCGGGTTGAACTGGAAGGGGCGCGCCCGCGGTTCCCGGCCCTGATCGAGTCAGGTCCAACGTCCCAGGGCCGCCCAACCCGACATGGGTATCGAGCGAGGGACCCAGGGTGTGGCAGATCGCGTTGGCGCTGAGAAGGACCGCCGTGATCGTGAGCGTGAGGACTCGGGCCCGCCGCTGCCATCGCGCTCCGATGAGGGGAAACGAGGCTCGACTCACCGCGATCCCACGGCGTGGACGACGATCCCCCGCGAGTTGGGTTTTCTCAACGTGGACCGTCCCCTGGGGAATCGCCGGGAGTACCGTGCCGCACCGTGGGCAGCGGCGTTCCACGAGCGAATCGGGACGTCGAACCCGGATTCGAGCGACGCACCCCGTGCAGGAGATGACGACGGGTTCCATCACCGGGGCCCCTCCGCGCCACGACGATCCTTAGGAATTCGTTGTGCCCCCCGAATGCAGTGTAGCAGGCTTCCGGGCGCGTGAGTAGGCACCTCGGGGCGCTCCGTCGGTTTTTCGGGGTACCACCACCTCACGCCGCTCCGCCAGCCGAGGTCATCACGCGGACCTTGAAGCCCAGCGACTGGCTGAGGGCGACCATCTCACCGAAGATATCGCCGTAAGCGACCGCGATATGATTACTCATATAATGCGCCATGATCGTCTCCATGGAACAGCCCAGATCGGCCGCCATGAACGGCCACTGTCGGGTCGTTCCGCGCCACCACGACTCGCGCACGTCCTCGGGCAGCTCGACCGATTCGCCGCGGCCGATCTCCATGACGAGTTCTCCGCGACGGTCGATCCAGGCCCGCGCCCAGGTCAGGGGACCCGCCAGGCTCACTCCCGCGAACGTTCCCCCCGGCACCGGGAAGTAGCCGGCCGGTTGTCGGTAGCTGTGGACGCCCTTGAGGCTCGTCACGTCGTGGTTGAAGGCGTAGGCCCCGCAGCTTCCCGAATTGAGAAGGACCCAGAGGAACCGGCCGTCGTGGACGTTCCCCCAGCGCACGTCATGGAACATGACCGCGCCCGGGAGCCCCTTGGCCTCCAGCAACCGCTTCATCAGCTCCATCGGGACGAGGTTGCCCTGGTCGGCCTCGGTGCTGGTGATCACGACGTGGCCGTTGCCCTCGGGGCGGGCGTGC
>JBFWRA010000008.1:0-14227 GCA_050249155.1 Isosphaeraceae bacterium
ATAGATCAAGCACTGATAGGCGAGGGCGGGGGAGCCCGCGTCCCTGGCCCGCCTGGCGACCACCGCGGCGAGGTTGCCCCCCGCGCTGTCACCGACGACGGCCAGCCGATCCGGATCCAGGCCCAGCGACCTCCCCCGCTCGGCCACCCAACGTGTCGCCGCCTCGGCATCGTCCACAGCCGCGGGAAACGGGTGTTCGGGGGCGAGCCGATAGTCCACCGAGACCACCGCCACGCCGGAAGCCTGGGTCAGCGACCGGCAAAGGTGGTCGTGGCTAAACAGGCTGCCGCACACCCAGCCGCCGCCGTGGAAGAAGACCAGCGCGGGGAACGGTCCCTCTCCCTTGGGTACGGTCAGCCGGAGCCGGATCGGCCCACCCGGCCCCTCGATCGTGTGGTCCTCGATCCGACCGACCTCGGGGGCCTTCCCCAGCATCAGAGTGCCGACTTCCATCTGAACCCTCGCCTCGCGAGGGGTCATCGACGGAACGTCGGGCAGGTTGGAAACGGCGATCTGTTCGAGGAAGATCTTGACCTGCGGGTCCAACGGCATCGCGGCGGCTCCTTCCCGAACCTGGCCGCCAACACCTCGTCCGCGACCTGTCCTGACGCTCATTTTGGCCCTGAACGTCCCGCGGAACAAGCCCCACCAAACCCAGGGGAGCGACCGCGGTGGTTCTCCCGGGTTCGTCGATCGGAGTTGGCTCCGGATGACGGGTGGTCAATTCGGCGATGCGAGGATCGCTCTACCTCGGCTCGATCCGAACGTGGAGTCGGGCCGTGGCCACGTTTCCCTGACGGTTGGCGCGTTGGACCCGGACGAGGTAATCGCCCGGCCTGGCGTATCGGTGGGTGGTCACGGCGTATCCGTCGGGATCGAGCATCTTGGCGTTGCCATCGGATTGAACGGACACGGGGGGGGTGCCGTCACCGAAATCCCAGGTTTCCCGCGCGCCGTCTCGGCCGACGCGGAAGGTCCGGACCTTGAAGGTGACCGGGTCGTCCGCCTGGATTCCCAGCGTGGGGAAGTAGGCGGCGTGGATCGTCGGAGGGAGGGGCGCGGCGGGGTCCGGGTCGACCACCTGCACCACGGCGAAGTCGTAGGCGACCTGGCCCCTGGCGTCGGTCACTTTGAGGATCTCGCTGTAGGCGCCAGGGGTCGGGTACACCTTCTCGACGACCGCGCCCCGGGCGGCTCCCCCTTCGGTGAAGGTCCAATCATACGAGAGCGCGTCACCCGACCGTGACCAGGAGCCCCCGCCGTCGAGGACGACTCGCTCCCCCGCCTTGACGAATCGGTGCGGCCGGGCGACCGCCACCAGTTCGAGGTTCTGTTCTCGGGTGGCGGCTTCCCACAGGAAGGCGTAGCCTTCCTCGGTTCCCCACTTCCCGGAAGGCTGTCGGCTCTTGATCTCGAAGTGCAGGTGGGACCAGCCGCCGCTGCCCCCTTCCTTGCCGAGCATGCCGATCTTCTGGCCCATCGTCACCCGGTCTCCGACCTTCACGGCGGGGTCGATGGTCGCGAGGTGGCTGTAGCGGTAGTACCAGCCTCGGGCGTCCAGGAGGTAGACCACGTCGTAACGCGGTTGAACGGGGGAGTCGTCGTGGCCTGGCAGACGCTCCAGGCCCCGGGAGACGACCAGGCCGTCGGTGGCGGCGACCACCTCGACCAGTCCCTCGGCGCCTCCGATATCCAGGCCGCTGTGGTAGTAGATCCTTTTGTTCGAGGGGACCTCGCCGCCATCGACGTAGACGGGTTCGTTGGCCATTTGCGTCATGGTGGCGAACCATTTTTGGCGGGCGGGATACTGGAACGTTCCAGGCTCGATCCAGGCGGAACCCGCCGGCCAGAGGCGGAGCCTGGCGGCCTTTTCCAATCCCCAGTGGTCATCACCCGAGTTCGCCCTGTAGTCGCCGACCACGGGGCAATCGATCTGGACCTCGCCCACGGTCACCGGGCGCAGGTAGTTCCCCGTGCCCAGGGTGACGGCCTCGCCGTTGACCACCACCTGGACCGCGGCCGACCGGACCGCCGACCGGAGCGGATCGGTGACCGCCTTGACCGAGACCAGCGTGACCTCGGCGATCGAGCCGTCGGCCAGGGTCAAACGCCGCGACTCGCCAGGGTCCAGATCGGTCACGCGGCGGATCGAGGAGGCGGTGGGCTCCTCGGGACGGCTCAGGCAGGCGACGGCCTCGGAGTATTCGTCGGTGGCGACCCAGTCCACCCCCGCGTTCGCCGCGGCGAGCCAGCGGGTCTGGGCGGCGACGACGGTCCGGAACCGGTAGCCCCCCAGCGCGGGTCCGGTCTGGCCATTCAGGCAGTAGACCCGCAATCGATAGCCCTGGCGGTGCGCCAGGTCGACCAGTCGGGAGAGTCGATCGGACTCCTCGGCGGTCCAGTCTCCCGCCGAGAACGGGGCCCCCCGCTCGACGACCCCCCAGTGGTACGTCAGAAACCGGTGATAGGCCGTCGCCGGGCCAGGAACCAGCTCCGCCACGTCGTCCCGGTAGGCCGACCCCGCGCCATAAACGCGATCGCGAAACGCCCGATAGGTCCCTCCCGGGGGAATGAGGGCGTCGTAGGCGTCCTTCGCGGCCTCGCTGCCAGTCAGGCAGACGGTGAGCCTTCGGGGGGTCAAGGAGCCTGGACGAGCGTTCGCGCCGGCCTCGGGTTTCTCCGCCGAGGAGAACCAGTCGGCGTGGGCGTCGAGGAACGAATGGAACGCCTGGACGGCCTCGGGGCGGTCGGTCTTCCAGTCCACCGTCAGGACCGTGGGGGCCCCGTCGACCCTGGGGTGGGCCCAGTGGGCTTCGAGCGCGGGGATGAGCGTGCCTTCGAACTCGGGGTAGGCCACGCCTGGTCTCGGCGAGGCGTCGTGGCCGACGATCAGGCGACGGGCCGTCGGATCCCAACCGAGGTCGATCTCGACGTTGTCGATCCCGAGCCGAAGCGCCTCGGCCAGCCTGGGGTTGTCGTGGCGGTTGGCCAGGTAGCAATTGTGGGCGCTCAGGGGCGTCGGCTTCCGCGCCGGCGTTCCGTCTCCGGCGGGATGCGTCCCCAGGGTCAGGACCGACAGGACCAGGAACCGTGTCATGGACGATGACTCCGTGGAGGTCGATTCCGCGTCGCCGACTCAATCAAGGCCCCGCATCGGGCTGGAAAGTTCGGCCGGCGGCGGGGCCCAGGGACGGTCGGCCGCGCCCCGGTATTTGGCTTCCATCATGGCGTCGAATTCCGCCACCCGGCGATAGAGGACCGCCCGTAACCGTTCATCCTCGGCCCATTTGCGATTTCGATCGGCCGTCTCCCCCTCGACGCCGTCGGCGACCCTGGAGAACGCCGAGGCTCGCTGCCTGGCCTCTCCGGCCCGGCCTTCGAATTCGACTCGGCGAGAGGCGTACGCCTCGGCCTGTTTCAGGTAATAGGCCCGTCGCGAACCATACTGGCGGGAGGAGTGGGCCCCCAGGGCGACCGCGACGACCGCCACCGCCATCATCAGGGTGCGTAAACCGAGCCAGGATCGACGACGGATCGTTCTCGCTTCCATGAAGATGCGCTACGAGGGCCGACGAGCCGGACGGGCGCGACGCCCACTCCGGAGCCTTGGAAAACCACCTTTGCAGCATCGCTTGTGGTCGGAGGCGCGTCAACGGGGCGGCCCCGGTCCTCACCGGCCCGCGGGCCGGTCGACGTACCCGAACGAGTCGCTTCGCAAGGTCGCCAGGTCGCACACTTTCATGCAATTTTTTTCGGTGGTTGCGGGGAATATCGCCACAATCTCATTGGTGAATCAAGGTTGCGAGTATTATGCCCAAAACGAGGTCATATTGATTTGGTAAACCTGTGTGCTTGAAATCGAGCTCGCGCTCTGTTCTAATCTCCAATCGCTGGATAAGAGTGGAGCGTTTGAGTGAGTTTGGCGCTCCGCGAAGCTTGTACTCGCGCCTGCGTAAATCCTGTGACTCGCTCTCGGTGAGTCGCTTCACGATTGACCTGGGCGGGGTTTGGAACGCCACCAAGGATCGCAGCGGAACAGGGCCGACCTTCCGAGTCTCCGTTGGGAATGGACCGAGACGTTTCGACGTGAGCGAAGCCTGATCGACCAACGGGGAAAACGTTTCGCCCGGTGAATGAGGAATTCGCGTCTGGACCGCCCGGGATCAGCCCCGCGTCGTCGCGTGGGTCGCTCCGCGCCGTCGTGGAGCGGGATCGGTCGTATCGGAAATCCTCTGACGAATCGCCCGGACCAGGTTCCAGGTGCCGGCCTGGTCGGGATGGAGGAGAATCACGGGTCGCGAACGCGACTCCAGGCACGTCCCACGTACTCACCCTGATTTGGAGAGCGCTCGATGCAACAGATCCGCAGCCAAGGTCGGATGGACCGACGCGGATGGTTTGGGCTTCTGGCCCTGACCGTCGCGGTCGCCCTTTCGGCCTCCGCCCCAGCCCGGGCGGACCTGATCGGCAACTTCTCCGGGAACACCCATCCCCGGACCAGCACCCAGCCGGGCGCTGACGCGGTGATCAACTTCGCCGTCTTCAACAAGACCAATGGCGTCGCGGGCGACACCTTCAACACCGGGTTCGCCAATTTCGACACCGCGCTGCTCAACGCCGGGATTGACCCGACGCACCCGTTCCTCTACCTGTTCCAGGTGGTCAACCTCTCGACCACCGAGCAGGTGATCAGCGCCTCGATGGCGGTCCAGCCGGGCACCGTCGCCACGCGCGGCGTTCTGACCAATACGCTGAGCCTGTCTGACAACGGTGGCGTGATGACGCCTGGCAACGCCATGGGTCCGTCCATCGCGGTGGGCGCGGACAACTCGGGCGTGGTCCTCAATCCGGTCGGCGCGCCCTGGGTCGCCAACGGGGCCTCGACCGGTGGCTTCACCCTGCTGCAAGCCCCCGCCGCGATCGCGACCAACGGCATGGTCCTCGCCGCTGGCGCCCGATCGGCCATCTTCGGCTACACCTCGTTCTTCACGCCGGGCGGCTTTGGCAATGCCGGCGTGAACGCGTTTGGCAACGGCGGCGGCACCTCCGCCCAGGGCTTGACCCCCCTGGCCGTGCCCGAACCTGGCCCCCTCGCCCTGGGCGCGGTGGGCGGCCTGGTCTTCGCCCTCTCCGCCTGGCGGCGGGGCCGCAAGACCGCTTGATCCCTCGACTCAAGTCCCGCGAGGGGTTTGATCGCCAAGATGCCGGAGTCCGTCCTGAAAAGGGCGGGCCCCGGCATCGTCGTTTCGGACGGCGCGAACCTCAGGACCCGGGCACGATCGATCGTCCGACCGACCAACCGCCGCGCTTGCCCGACGACCCCAGCCCGGATACCCTGGCCAGGAACGGGCCAGCGCGACTCTCCACGTAACGAGACCCGATGATGATACATGGCCATCGACGACAGATCGCGTTCCTTCTTCTCGCTCTGGCCATCGGCCAGGCGGGCTGTGGCGGAGGAGCGGGCACCACCACCGAGGCCCCCAAGGTCGACCCAGACCAGGCGCGCGAGGCCCTGGAAACGGCCCTCAACGCCTGGAAAGCCGGCGAGACCCCAGGCTCGCTGGCCAAGGCCGAATCCCCCTTGCAAGTGTTCGACTCGCAGTGGGACGGCGGCAAGACCCTCGAAGGCTTCACGATCGTCGGCGAGGACGCCGGGGGCAACCCTTCCGCCAAGGTGTTCAACGTGACCCTCAAGTTCGCCGGCGCGAAGGCTGAGACCAAGGCGCGCTACCTGGTCTCCGGAAGCGACCCCATCCAGGTCTACCATGAATCCGACTTCGCCAAGCTCCTGAACCCGACGAACGCGCCCCCCGCGACGAAAAAGAAATAAGTCCACTCGGTCCGGAGAGCCCCGGTCATGTCGACGCCCCAAGCCGTCCTGGTCGCCGCCTGGTTCTTCCCGCTCGCCACGGGTCTCACCCTGGCGCGGGCCGACGATCCCAGGCCGGCCGAGCCGCCGATCAAGTCGGTCAAGGTCGTCGTCCTCTCGACCATGCTGGCCGACACGAAGGGCCTCGGCGAGTGGGGTTTCGCCGCCCTGGTCGAGGTGGACGGCCGTCGGATCCTCTTCGACGCCGGGGCTCGACCCCGGACCGTCCTGGAGAACGCCAGGGAGCTGGGCGTCGACCTGTCGAACGTGCCCGACGTGATCCTGAGCCACCACCACGGCGACCACACCGGCGGTTTGCTCACCCTCCGCCGCGAGCTGGGCCAGGTCAATCCTCACGCCATCGCGAGGGCGCATGTCGGATCGGGGCTCTTCTGGCCAAGGCCCGACGAGAGAGGCGGGGAAACCAACGAGACGATCGCGATGAAGGCCCCGTTCGAAGCGACCGGCGGCCGATTCATCGAAGTCTCCCGTCCCACCGAACTGTTCCCCGGGGCCTGGCTGACCGGCCCCGTGCCTCGCCGGCACCCCGAGCGCAACTGGAGCGGAAAGGGCCAGGTTCAAACCCCCGAGGGCCTCGCCGAGGACACCATCCCCGAGGACATGGCGCTGGTCCTGGACACCGCCAGGGGGCTCGTCGTGGTGACCGGTTGTGGACACTCGGGGATTGTGAATATTCTTGAATATGCGAAGGACAAGATTCGTTCAACCCCGGTGACGGCGGTCGTGGGCGGCCTGCACCTCTTTCCGCTGAACGACGCCGGGCTGGCCTGGACCGCCGAGAAACTGAAGGGGTTCGGCGTGGCCCACCTTCTGGGCGCTCACTGCACCGGGGTGGAAAGCGTGTACGCGATGCGGCCCGGTCTGGGCCTGGACCGAACCACCTGCGTGGTGGGCGCGGTGGGTTCGGGATTCGACCTGGACCGGGGCGTCCTGCCTGGCGTCATCGCCCGTTGACGGATCACTTCACTTCGCCGGCGGCGGGTCCGAGCGGCCCGTCTCGAACTGGATCCGTTCGATCTGTCGATTCACGGCGTCATTCAGCTGGCGAACGCGATCGTATTCCTCGCGAAGTCTCTCGACCCTTGCGGCGGCCTCCTTGGCGTCCTCGTCGTGGCGAGCCGCGTCGAGAATCGCCTTGAGCCTGGCCTCGACCGCGCGGAGCGTGAAAGCCCTCTCACGGGCTTCGCGCAGTCGGTTCGCCTCGTCGCTCTGGTTGTCGACGGCGTCGAGTCGCGCGGCGATCTCCGGGCGACGCGCCGCGAAGGCGACGCGATCTTTCTCCCTCAGATCGTTCAGTCTCTCCTTCGCGCGGACGATCGTGGGGTCTTCGGGAACTCGACCCAGGCGTTCCGCTTCCGTCAGTTGGATCTCAGCCTTTCGGATCTCGATCGCGCGTTCTTGAGATTCCGGTTCCTCGCGGTACGCGCGCAGGATGCGTGAATCAAGCGTCTTCTCTCGGGACGCCTTTCGGTCCGCCCATTCGCCCTTGCGGATTTCCAGGAGTGCCTCCGCCTCGATCCGCCTGATCGTGGTCTGGACGTACTCCTCACGCAGCCTGGGTTCCCCTCCGAAGGTCAGCAGGTCGTCAGGCGGGGCGTTTCGCTGGACTTTCGCCGCTTCCGCGTGGAGTCGCTCTTTGAGCTTGGCCGCCTCCCGATTGATTTCGCGCGCCTGAGACTTCAGCAAGTCCAGAGGGGCCTTCATCCGTTCCTTGAGGTCGGCCCGCGCGGGTTCGTCGGCTCGGGCGATCCTGGCCGGTCGCGGCGCGACGGCGGTGAATCCCACGACGATGACGACGGCCAAAGCGACCGCGAATCGGACGGGTCCAGAAGCCCGGGGCATGGGAACTCTCCTGGGATCGAGGCGACCCTCGACGCGAGCGGCGGGAATCTGTTCTGGAAGCGCACGCGTCCCCATTCTATCGAGACGGGCCTTCCATCGAGAAGCGACTGGCTCAGCTCGACAGGTGAATTGAGACGTTACTTCGAGGACTGGGGCGCGTGACCTGCGACGGCCCTGCCAAAAGCCCCGAAGGTGCGGCCGTCAGTAGCCAAGTGACAACCCCCCGCACCGCGAGTTCCGAGCGAAAGACCCTCCCGCGGCCGGAGGGAGGGGCCGAAGCTCTTGGCGGCTGCGTGGCGTGTCGCGGTTCCCTGTCGGGGTTGAGCCGATCAGAAGCCGTGCGAGGTGCTTTCGGACCGCGGCTTGCGAACATCCGAGCCTACACGCGATCGAATCGAACGACCAACCCAGCGCGAACCGCAGGACGATCGAGACGCGGGTGCGAACCGGCAGGTCCCCCAGCCATCGACGGAGTGACGCGCGATCCGCCTCGGTGACCACGGTTCCCGGATCGCCGTCGTCGGCCGGCCCTGGTGAGGGGATGCGTTCAAGTCCGGTGGGTCGCCGGACAGGCCGTCCGCGGCGGAGTTGACGGAGAGTCCCCCTGGCCTTGTGCCGGGCGAGGTTCAATACGATCGCTCGGAGCCAGGCGTCCCACTCCCCCTTCGAACTCCCCCGAAATCGCGGGAACCGTTCAAGAGCCCTGGCGAAAGCGTCCTGGACGAGATCCTCCGGGTCACATTCCTCGACGATGCATCCGAACCTCACTCGAAGGCCCCGAGCGAGTCGAAGCAGGTCGGGTCGGCGATCCTCAAGTAATAGGGTGAGGGCTTCGCGCGAGCCGGCGCGGGCCTCCTTCAGGACGATCTCGAAACCTTCGCCAGTCGAGTTCGCGGCATGGTCGTCGCGGGGGGGCACTTGAACCTCCGTGGCTTGTCGGACGGAGAGCGCGGTTCGCGCCGTGTTCGAACAGCTTGGTTCTCATATTCAGAATCATTTGGCGGTCGCGTCAAGCGAAATCGCGAGATAATCTCGAACGGGGGTGCGCATCGGACGCGGGTCGGCATCTTATTTGGAGTGAAGCACGGTTGATCGCCGGGGTCGGGCCGCGGTGCGGGTGGCCTGGACAATTCGTGGGAGGATCACTGGATGTCGCGAGCACGTCAGGCGATGCGCCCGGCCGAGCGGCGCGGCGGGTTCACGCTGATCGAAGTCCTGGTCGTCGTTACGGTCATCGGAGTGCTGGCGGGCCTGCTCTTACCCGCGGTCCAATCGGCCCGCGAGGCGGCCCGGCGCGGCCGTTGCGCGGCGAATCTCAGACAGATCGGGATCGGGTTGGCAGCCTACGAGGCGACTCACGGGATGTTCCCGCCGTCGCAATTGACGGCGGGGCCGGGCCTCCCTTTCAGCAAGTCCAACATCTCGGGTCATGTGTTCCTGTTGCCCCACGTCGATCAGCAGACTCTGTACTCGGCGATTAACATGTCCATCGCCGTGGATCACGACTCGCCCGAGTTCCCCACGCTGGAGAACCACACCGCCCGGAACACGACCGTCGACGTGTTCCTTTGCCCGAGCGACGGCGGCGGGCCAGTGCGCAACAACTACCGATTCAATCGGGGGCGGTTCGGCGTTCCCGGCGCCCGTCACGTCTTCGACGGCCCATTCTCGATCGGGGTTCTGCCCAGCTCGGCGAGCGTCACCGACGGCCTCTCCCGAACCGCGTTCGTGAGCGAACGGATCGGGGGGAGTTTCGTCGCGGGCTCCGGAGGCCCCCCTCGCGACGTCAAGGTTCCTCGGATCACCCAGACCAATCTCGTCATCAGCTCGGACGCGCAGTACATCCCCGTCTGCCTGGGGTCCGAGGCGTCGGGCTGGGAGTGGACCGCCGGGCGTTACTGGATGTTCTCGGGGTTCCTCAACGGCCACTACAACCACAACGGGGTGCCCAACGACCGGAGGCCGAGTTGCGGCGGATACTTCCGCCGTGACTGGGGCGGGGGCGGCCTGAGCCCCCCACGCTCGTTCCACCCGGGTTCGGTGAACGTCCTCTTCGGCGACCTGCATGTCGAACCAGTCCTCGACTCGGTGTCGGCGGGCGTCTGGTCGTCGATGGGGACGCACGATTCGGGCGACTGAACGTGGGACCGCGCCGCGGGGGGTCCGCGAGCCGCGAGACCGCGCGCTTCAAACGAAAGGAGAGGTCGGATGATCGGAAGTCAAGGTAGCCGGCGACTCGGCGCCGCGTCGACTCGATACCACAAGGAGTTGTCGATCCTACTGGGAATCGTGTTTCTGACGGGTTCGGCAACGGCCGTGGCGCAGTGCTTCAACCCGGGTGAGGGGTATTCCCTGACGTACGACGCGGGATTCTACTACTGGAGTCCGGCGTGCGCGTTTCCAGCGACCAATCCATGTACTTATGACACTTGCATCCCGGCGATGGGGTCATGCACCGTGGACGGAGTCGGGTACGACGTCCTTTCGTTCAAAGTCCAGAATCCGCCACCGGCGTGGTATCGGTGCGGCGCGCTCGATCCGGTGGGTGCATACTTCCCACCAAAGCGTTGCAACGAGGGCGGAATTCAATGTGGTGGCATAAATACAGATTTCATTGATTGGTACTGTACCGATCCCTGCGACGTGTCGGGGCCTCCCGCAGTGTCCTGCGGTGCGATCGCCGGGAGTTCGCCTTGTTGGTAAAACCGATCGGTCGTGGCTCCTAAGAAGCGAGGCGGGCCGTCCCGCCGTCGAGGCGGTGGGACGGCGGTTCCTTATTGACTGAGCTAACTCGAAGCGAGGTTCATTGACCCATGATTCTCTTGATCGCCCCCGTCCTGCTTGGGCAGGTCGACCCGGGTCCGCTCGATGGGTTCCTTGCCAACTACGCGTCGGTGAAGGTCGACGTCGACTTCGAGTACCGTTACGGTTTCGTCCCGACCGAGGGTTGGAGCAACGCCATGTCGGGCGACTTGAGCGAGTTCCGCGAGCGGACCGAGAAGCGAATCATCGGGCGGTGGAGCTGTGACGGCCGGGCCGAGTATCACGGCTTCAGTTCCCCGCCGGACGTGATCGAGGCGGGGAAAGTCAACTTCAATAAGTTGAAAGAAGAGGACGTTCCGGAATTGCACCCCAGCGGCATGATGCGATCCAAGGCGATTCTACCTTTCGTGCCCAGGACCGAGGTCGTCTTCGACGGGGAGGTCAACGCGGGCCACCACGACGAGGATTGGGAGCAAGGTCGTTCGATCAACGTCTGGACCGACGGGGGGTTGGGCTATGCCGCCCTCACCAAAGGGCCGTTCCTCTGGTGGACTGGGGATGCATTCCCCCGGATTCTGCGGACGCGGTTGCCGGGCATCTCGCCGGAGAGGCGCCGTTCGGTGCGGGGCGGTCGCGTCACCTCCGAAGAGGTTTACCGATTCACACAGGATGCGAGCCATTGGTTCCAGGTCGAAGTGGCGTACGACCCCTCGGTCGGTTACCTTCCGAGACACGCGCGGAAAATCAGTTTTAGTTCCAAAACCGTCACCACGATTAATGATTTCTTTCTCATCGAAGCGAAGTCCTGTGCGGGCGGCGGCTTTTTCCCGACGGAATGGGTCAACTCTCGCAAACTGGTCAAGGATTTCGCGAAAAACCACTCCGAGTACCGCGCCGGCGATGAGATCATCCCCGAGACGGCGAACGTCGAGGTCGGCCACTTCAAGGCGACCCGGATCAAGGACCGGGCGTCTCCCGTCGCCCTGACGGATCTCAAACATGTGACGTCAATTTCGGCGGCCGGGGGTCGCGTCCCGGTTAGCCCCGGGACGGCGACGCTGACGCTCGACGCGATCAAGTCGAGGATGGGTCGGAAGCTGGAAACCCCACCGGCCAAACCGCTGCCGACCCTGGATTTCGCCGAACTCCAGGAGTTCGCCCCGAAGCCGAGGTCGAGTCGGACTTACCTGATCACCTCGGTGGTCGTCGCCTTGCTGGCCGGGGCCGGGTTGCTCGCCATCCTCGGGCGACGCAAGCGATTCGCGTCCGGCTCCCCGCTCCTGATCGCGCTGGCGGCCCACGGCCTCGGGTGTGCGCGGCCGGAAGTCCCCCTGGTTCGGGTGTCGGGGACGTTCGCTCAACCCGCGGCCCTGTACGACGTCCAATCTCCCGTCATCGACAACGCGTTGGTCGTCCGCAACGACGGGAACGTCCCGCTGCGCGTCAACCGGGTCGACGGCGGATGTTCTTGCCGGTATGTCGTCCAAACCGGCCTGCCAGCGGAGTTGCCCCCCGGCGAAAGCCTCCGATTCGACGTCAAGGTCTCCACGGGCCGGTCCTCGACGCCACAAGCGTTGCCTTTCACGCTCGTCTGCGACCAGGGCTCGTTCACGGTCACGGCCCGCCTGCTCGCGTTGAGCCGGCATCAGTTCCATCCGGAATCCCCGAGTCGGTTCGCTCTGGGCGAGAACCAGGAGTGGTCGTTCGAACTGGTCAGGAGGTCGGTCTTCCCCGCGGATCAACCCCGCCCCGAGACCCACTTGAGAAGCGGCCCCGAAGCCCTCGTCGTCGAGGGGGAAACCCGAACCGGGACCGTGACGGAGGCTCCCCAGTTCGTTTACGAGGACGTCACCTACCATGTCACTCTCCTCGACAAGACTCTTGGACTTCGCAAGTCGGCCCTGCCCCTGCTGGACGGGGAAGGCAGAGTCCTCGCCGAGGTGCCGATCCTTTGGCAACGCGAGACGTTCTTGTCCCCATCTCCGGATCGCGTACTGTTAGGGCGAATGGCGGTTCGCGTCTTTCTGCGTTGCTCCGACGACGCGGTCGAATTGACGAGGGTCCGCTCCTGCCCCAAAGCCGTGACCGCGGTGATCAGTTCGCCGCGCGAGGTGACCATCAAGCCCGTCGAGGGCTCGAAGGAGGTGGTCAACGGCATGGTGGAAGTGGAAACGACGGCGACCGAGCACCCCCCGCTCCGCATCCCCGTCGTGCGAGCCGAGCCGATGGACGAAGCCGCCGCGCGGGAGTAAATTCAATACGCGCTGATCCTCTCACTGATTTGGGGCGAACGGGATCGACGGCCCGCGAGCGAGGATCGCGACGGCGTCGGACCTGGCCTCACTCCCAGGCCGAGTAGAGGGAGCCGTCGGCCTCGCGCCAGTAGGGGGCCCAGACCAGCGCGACCAGTTTCACGGTGACGTTCGACTTCCTCGGTTTCAGGGCCAGGCTCTCCAGCGCCTCGGTCAGCGGGTCGGTCGCCTCCTGGATCTTCCGGGACTCGGCGCGGAACTCGGTTTCGAGGTCGAACGCCTGGCGACGCAGGGCCTCGGCGGTCTCCCTGGCCCGGGCCACGTCGCCCGATTCCTTCACGCTCTTGCCCACGTTCCGGACGGCGCTTCCGGCCTTGTTGACCGTGCTGGCGGAGAGGGTCTTGCGGCCCAGGACGGCGTTCAGGACCGTCGTGCCAACCTTGACGATGCTGGCGAGGCTCGAGTCCCTGGCCTGGTCGCGTTCCTTCGCGACGGTCTGTTCGGCCTTGCGGATCTTCTCGTCCAGCGCGGCGAGTTTCGGGGCGTACTTGGCTCGAAGCTTGTCGATCTGGGCGTCGCGCGCCTCCTTGGCCGCTTGCTGAAGGCGGACCCGGAACGCGCGCTCGGACTCGCCAGGCTCCGAGTTGAGCCCGAGACCGGGGCTCTGGTACAGGTTCAGCGACTCCCCACGATAGAGGGCGTCGGCGAACGCCCTGGTCCAGGAGGAGTAGCTTCGCGCCTTGGTCGCCGGGGTCGGAAGCGGGTCGTAAAGGCCAGGCGCGGGGGGTCCTTTCTCCAGGTCGTCGGGAGAGAGATCCACGGCGGTCGCCGCGGCCCATTCCAGAGCGATGGTGTCCGGCGCGAGTTCCACCAGTCGGGAGGCCGAGACGGTCTGGGAGATCCCCTTTTTCGTGTCCTGGTAGTAGACCTCGCCGCAGCCCAGCGCCATGGGTCGATACACCAGGGTCGCGCCTGGCGGGGCCTCGCCGCGGAGGGGGAGGAAGTAGCTCGGCACGTCGGGCGGCAGGATCGGGGCGTGGTCGGAGAGTTCCTGGGTCGGGGTCTCCTTGTCCCTGGGTGGCGGCGCGGGACGGGTCGGGGGCGCGGGGGCCTCGGGCGTTTTGGGCTCGGGGGCCGCGTCCCCTTCGACGGCCTTCACCGGGTCCATCAGGGTCTTGATCTGCTGTCGGGTCAGTGGGCCGCGGAGGTACGACAGGGCCCAACGGACCTGGAAGACCTCGGGGTGTTCCTCGTGAACGTTGTGCAGCAGGAACATCCGCTTGCCCAGGCCCGAGAGGATCTGATCCATCTCCTTGCGGTTGAACGCCGAGGACTGCGAGGCCGCGGCCCCTTCCAGGCCGTCGAGCACCCGGAGCTTGTCGCGCTCGGCCTGAAGCCTGCCGATGAACCAGGTGCCGGTGTTGGACAGCCCCTTGTAGTCCAGGTCGGCGGGGTTCTGAGTGGCCAGCACCACGCC
>JBFWRA010000009.1:0-14190 GCA_050249155.1 Isosphaeraceae bacterium
CGGCTCCGACTTCCGGCGCTTCGCCAGCTCGGCCAGCGACCGAAACAACAGGCGCTCCGCCGCGGCCTCGTAACGCAGCCGCAACGCCGCCGAGGGCGTCTCGTCCCTCAACGCCCGCGCCGCGGATTCCTCGGATTCCGCCTCCGCCCGCTCGTCCAGCGTCTCGGCCCCAAGCGCCCTCAGGCGAGCCACCTCGGTCTCGACCACCTCCCAAAGCATGCCGAGCGCTTCCTCGCGCGTCGCCGGCCGCCTCGTCTCGAAATGCTCGACGCGCTTCCGATAGACCGGGTGCCCGACCACCGGCAGCGTCGCCTGGAACGCGTCGTCCCAGAGGTCCCACGGCTCAATGTGCAAGACCGAGCATGCGAGCATCAGTTTCTGGACGACCGGGTCGTGCATGACGTCCTCCTGGCGACGGCCCAGCAGGCGGATCGCGCGATACCGCGCGTCGTAGTGCCAGTAGCCCTCCTCGCGAAGGATCGTCGCAAGTTCATCCCAACGCGCCAGCATCCATTCCACACCCTGGGCCGTGGACGCCAGCGCGGGAGCCAGCGCGGCGGGATCGTCGCGCTTCCAGGACTCGACCCGTTCACGAATGATCGGATCGGAACCTCGAAACACGGCGCAGCGGTTGATGGGATCGCTCAGGAGCCGCCGGCCGATCTCCACGGCCCGTTCGCGTTCCAGGCGATCGTGCTCGTCGGCGGCGCGGCGGGCGTGATGACTGAGCGCGGCGGCCTCTTGCCGGGCGGAGCGGCGAAGCTTCCAGTCGGCGAGACAGGCGTGTTCGACCAGGGCCTGTTCGATCGGACCTCGGGGCCTGGCGTCGGCGATCCAGTCGGCCAGCCTGGCGGCGAACGCCTCGGCGTCCTCGGCCGAGGCGACCACGACGGACTCCGCGGCCAGCCCATGCTTGAGGGCGTTTTGGCGGGACCTGGCCTTGCCCTCGGGCGTTTTGGGACCAGTGGACTTCAATGCGTTCAGGCGATTGGCCTCGACCCGTGTGGCGCTGGTCACGTGGAGAAACCCCGGAGATCACGGTGGCGGTCGGCCGTCGCGCACCCTCGGCGCGACCGGCGCGACGACGCCTCAACCGAATCATCGGGGAAATCGGAGCGATCGTTCCGCGCCCTGGAGCGTCGCTCAGGCGTCGGCCTCGCGAGGGGTGAGCAGGGCGGAGTCCGGGCCTCGGAGGGGCTGGGGGCCCGTGCGAAGGACGACGCGATTTCGGCCGCCGTGCTTGGCCTGGTAGAGGGCCCGGTCGGCCGCGGTGATCAGCGACGCGGCCGACTTGAGGCGTCCGGGTCGGGCGAACGCCAACCCCAGACTGGCGGTCACGCGCAAGGGTTGGCCATTGAAGATCATCCGCCTGGTCTCGATCGCGACGCGGATGCGTTCGGCGCGGAATTTCGCCTGGCCGGGAGAGGCCGCGGGGAGCGCTAGTACGAACTCCTCGCCGCCGTAGCGCGCGACGAGGTCCTCGGTCCGCGAACATTCGCGAAGCACGTGCGCCACCTCGCGGAGCACCATGTCCCCCGCGTCGTGGCCGTGGGTGTCGTTGACTCGTTTGAAGTGGTCGATATCCAGCAGGGTGACGGTCAGGCCGAGTCCCCTGCCGGTCGCGGCGTCCGCGGTCGCGGCGACCTGGTCGAGGAAATAGGCGCGGTTGTAAAGCCCGGTCAGCGCGTCGCGAACGGAGCGCTCGAACAGCTCGCGCTGGAATTGCTCGTCGCAGGGGTCGAGCGTGACGAACTTGGCGGTCAGTCCGTTGCCGAACCGAAGGCGGTCGCCGTCCTCCAGGAGGGTTGGCAGGTGGGGTGGGACCTGCTTGCCGTTCAGGAAGGTGCCATTGGTGCTGTTCAGATCGGTCAGCCAGGCGTGGCCCAGGGGGTCGACTCCCAGGGTCGCGTGGCGTCGGGACACGCTGAGGTCGGGGACGCGCACCTGGCACTCGCTGGAGCGTCCGACCCGCGCGCCCTCGGTCCTGATCTGTATCATGGCCCCGGGGATTCCCCCGCTGACGACGATCAGGTAACGCGGCCTGGTCGACGGGGAGGTCTGGGAGGGCGCGTTCCCTGGCTCCGCCAGGGCGAGGTTCCCGAAGATGTGAGTGTCGCTCTTGTCGTCCAAGTCCCCGCCCCTGTGTTTCGGGAACGCAACGTGTCGACGCCTCTCGGCACGAGAACGAGGCGATCGTGGGTTCTATCGGAAGCTAGGTCGCGACCCGGGGACTGTCAACAGGGAGTGACGGTCGCGTTTGAGGTCGTCCAGGACGGAACGACCCACGAAACGGGCGAGGCCCCTGGAATGACCCTCCGTGGAGGATGGGCCTCGCCCTCGTGCCGCGGAGGCGAGAGGGAGAATCCGGAGGGGATGAGCGCCTGCGCGGAATTAAGCGTTCATCGCGTATCAGCGACGTCGGACGCCCCATCGTCCCGGGCTGTCCTCATTCCCAGGACGGTTTTCGAGAACCATCTGCGGAAGAAAGCGAGGCCGCCGCGGGACGAGTACGGGCATCCCCTGGCATAAATCCTGACTAGATTTTGTGTTAGACCGCCCGAGACGCGTTCCCCGGAGCGTCCGACGCCACGACTTCTCCGAGGTCGTGCGGACCCTGGAGCCGTTCGGGACCGTCGACTCGGACCGAGGCGGGCAAGGCGCGTTCTGGCCGACGAGCCCACCAATGACGGGGGTTCACGGTACGAAGCGTGGCGTCAAGCTCCTGGGGCGTCAGGAACGTGAGGTAGCATGCGGCCATCAACTCACCGAACAACGGGACGTTGACCACGGCGAGAATCCCCGCGTGGAGCCCCAATCCCAGCATGGCCGTCCAGGGGCGGGTCACGCGGAACCACAGGAGGAACGCCAGCGCGAACTCGACCAGAAGCGCCAGGTGGGTCATGGCGTTGATCAGGATCGGATACTGGGCGAGGAAGGAGAAATCGAAGCGGCCGACCTCGTGGTT
Organism: Isosphaeraceae bacterium; assembly: GCA_050249155.1. Lineage (GTDB taxonomy): Bacteria > Planctomycetota > Planctomycetia > Isosphaerales > Isosphaeraceae > JBFWRA01. The sequence continues at coordinate 2,966 of JBFWRA010000009.1, forward strand.
GTACAGCACGTAATGGAGGGCGGTGCCGTCCAGCCAGGTCGTGCCGGAGCACTTCAAGACCGAGGTGTCGAAATAGATGAGGCAAAGGTGGATCTGGATGAGACGCTGGGCCCAGGGGACGATCAGGGGTTCGGCCGACGCGCCTCGACGCCGGGCCAGCCGGCGCGCGTCGAGCGAGTGGGCCGCGCCGCTTGGGCTGAGCATCAGGTAAAAGAGCAGGATGAGCAGGAGGTTGTCCGGCCCGCTGTTGGTGGGCAGGTTGCGTTGATGGATCGAGAGGATCGCCAGGTAGAGCAAGGCCGACGTGATCCGGGTCCGCCACCCGACGGTGACCGCCAGGGCGACCACCGCCGATCCCGCGAGGAACGCTCGAACCGAGATCGGATCTTGAATCCAGAGCAAGGGGGAGGGCCGCAACGGGCCGGCCAGCTCGAGCGCCTCGGTCCCTCGGAGGAGACCCTGGTCGGTCAGCCAGTGGTCCACGTCGACGGTCAGCATGCCCAGGTGGGCGAGGGTGAGCAGGCCCAGGACCACCCGAAAGACCCCCAGCGGCCGGGCGGAGATCGGGCCGAACCAGAAGGCGTTCCAAAGTCGGAGGGGGTTCATGGGAACACCTCCTTCTGGTCCAGAATCGGATAGATCCCCATGAGCCGGGTGTGGCTCGGGGTCATCGGGTCGGGTGGTGGCCCGCCAGGCACCGGGGTGACGACGACCCGATGGAACAGGCTGACCGTCAACGGGTACGCCGAGGCGGGCAGCGCCAGCGCTCGGGCGACCTGCCGGGCCGCGATGACCCGGTTGAATTCCAGCTCGTGGATCGCCAGGTTCGCCACGAACTTCGAGTGGCGGTACCGGGGCACGCCTTCCCACCACGAGTGGTCGGCCACTCTCTCGAAGACGAACCCGTGGCGAAGGCCCTGGGCGTCGATCGCTTCCGCCTCAAGCGTCAGGGTGTCGCGGACCGGGTCGGGAGCGAACATCCCCCAGTACTGGAGCATCCCCAGCGGCTGAACGTAATACGAGATCAACCAGGCGGTTTGCCGACGGATCGGACAGTCCGGGAGAATCCAGAGGACCGTCGCTCCGAGGTGGAAGACGACGAAGGCCGAGATCGCCCCGCGTCGCAACGCCAGGGCCCATCGTGGTCGCGTCCCGAGAGTCATCCGGCACCCCCTTTCGGTCCTTCGATCGGAGGGCCGGACTTTAGAAGAAGTCGGGGAAACCGTCAATTCGAGTCGGTTCGGCCGGGAAGGGGTGTCGGGAGAGGGCCCGACAGGGAGTCCCAGGGGCGCGTCACCGGAGGGACGTCCGCCCAGGCGGTGACCTTTCGTCCCCTGGCGTCGGTCCCGACCGCCTTCACGACCAGCGGGGCCGCGGTCGCCAGGGCCTCGGCCGCGGGAAGGAGCGTCGACTGGAGCGCCTGGCCACCTGGCACGACCAATCCCCCGAAGGTCCTCTCCAGGTCGTTCCGCGCGAGGCCGGCGTGCCGGAACCGCGCCGCGCGTGGGTCGGGACGAGGGACCAGCGGCTCCCAGGAGAGCGAATCGAGGCGAACGCTTCGACCCAGAGCCTCGCGCACCTCGGCCCGAAGCGCGGGGAGCCCGTCGGAGCGGGACTCTGGCCGCACCGTGAGCTCCAGTCGAGGAAGATCCTCAGGCAAGAGGAGCGCGGTCACCTGCAATCGCGCTGATTCGGGCGCGACGACCTCGATGGCGACGGCCCCGCGCGAGGACGAGCCGACCATGACGTAACGGCTGGCGGTCCCCTCCGCGTTCCAGGAGAGCGCCGGTCCTCCCGGCGTGACGTCGGTGGAGCGCGGACCCGCCAGCTCCCAGTGTCCGAACGGCCCGCGAGTCGTCAGCGAGTGAAAGCGACCAGGGGGTTCGCCGTTCGGGTCCAGCCCCGAGATGTGGTTCGCGAGCGACCATTCTCGGAAGAGTTCGGCGAAGGGCTTCCCGGTGGCGGCCTCGACGTTCGCCACGCCGCGGCGGTTGGAACGGATCAAGGCGGGGATCAGGCCGGGGCCGTACTGGTCGACGCACCAACGAAGGAACAAGTACGTCGCCCCGCGGTTCCCGTGGCTGCGGAAGAGGTCGGCGGCGTAATAGTCCTCGACGACCAGCCGGTAGCGTTCCGGCTGCGAGAGGAAGGCGCTGACGCGGTAGTCGAGATTGCTTCGGGAAAAGCCGTGCAGGTCTTCGACCAGGTGGGCGAGGGCCTCGTCGAGCCACCCTTCCTCCTCGGTCCCAGGGCCCTGGTCCGCCCTGACGGAGAAGGTCACGGCGTGCGTGTACTCGTGGGCGATGACCGTGCGCAGGTGCGGCCCGACGCTCAGCGCGGTGCTGAGGTACATCATGTCGCAATGATTGCTGAATGGAGAGGGATACGACGGATCGAGGTCGGCCCCTCGGACGAAGCCGTCGACCGCGAGCCTGCCTCCCCCCAGCCGGGTCAGTCGGCTGGAGAGAAAGACGGTGAACCGACCGTCGCCGTCGACGTCCCTGGCCTGGCCGAACGTCGTCGCGGCCAAGGGAAAAACCCGGTCGTCGAACGTGCGAACGATCTCCGCGACCAGTTCCGGCGCGACGGCCGAGTCGTCGGCCCTGTCGACGTAGACCTGGACCCGCCGCCCCACCGCTCTGAGCGTCGCGGGGACCGCCTCGTAATTGCTGGCGCTGGCCACGTCCCCCTCGCGAACCATCAGGTGGAACGCGCGGTCGCGCGGGGGTCGCCGAGTCACCTCGGGACCGATCGGAGGCAACGGGGAAGTTCGGGGCCTCGGCGCGACGGGCACGCGCTCGAAAACCGGCGAGGGTCGAACCCCGGCCGGTTCCGCCGGCCTAGCGGTCAGTCGGATGGGGAACGTCCCGGGCGTCGTGGCCAGGGACGAGACGATCACCAGCGTTCGGGAACCCCGGCCGGGAGTCGGCACGGTGAACCGCGCGGTCCCTCCGGTCGTGGGGATCGCCATCGGCCTGGAGGTCGGGCCCTGGGCCTCGGTTCGCGACGTCCGAGGAGGATCCGATCCCCGGCTGGGATCTCTGGCCGCGGCGAGCCAGCAGGCCAGGCCCACCGCCAGGATCGGCGCGAAGGTCGAGGTCCGGGATCGTCGAGTCGGGCGGGTCGCCACGGGGGAGTCGTCCACCGGGATCGCCCCCCTGACCGACCGTCCCTCCCAAGGGGACGGCCTCCCTGACAGGCCGGCGTCTGGGCTTTCGATCGGCCCGATTTGTCCGCCAGCTTGAACGGTTTAGGACGATCCCGCCGGTCCTCCGGTTTCCTGTCCCGCGTTAAAAAAACTTGAGGATTTCCCCTTCTCGCACGGTCCGAAAAGACCAGGCGCGCCGGTCACGGCGACCTTGCGGACTGGGTCGTGAAAACCGGACGACCAGACGAGCTAGCCTCGCATGACGTACCCGCCGTCCACGTTGATCGCCTGGCCGGTCACGTTCCCGGCCTGGGACGAGGCCAGAAACACGGCCATCGCGGCCACGTCCTCGGGCTCTTGCCAGCGGTTAAGGGGGACGAGTTTGCGGATCTTCTCGGCGGCCCAGGTCTCGAAGTCGGGCCGACCCTCGGCGGGCTGGCTCGCCGCCCAGGCTTCATACACCGAGCGGTTCAGGGCCGTCCGAACCATCCCCGGGTTCAGGCAGTTGACGCGGACCCCGCGCGGAGCGAGGTCCCTGGCCGCGCACTGGGCGAAGTTCAAGAGCGCCGCCTTCGAGGCGCTGTAGGGCGGATCGGTCTGCGAGCCGTTCTGCCCCGCCACCGACCCAAGGAACAGCAGCGTCCCCCCGCCCGCGTCGGCCATCGCCGGCGCGAAAGCGTGCGCGACGTGGACGGCACCCATCACGTTGACCCGAAGCACCCGTTCCCAGTCCGAGGGATCGAGGTTCCAGAACGGAAACCCGAACTTGCCCGAGCCGACCGCCGCCGCGTGAACGACGTGGTCGCAACGGCCCCAACGCGCGCGGATCGCCGCGGCGACCTCGCCGACGGCGTTCGGGTCGGTGACGTCCACGACGTACCCATTCCCACCAGCCACGCTGGCGTCCACGTCGAGCCGGACGACCTGGGCTCCCTCGGCCTGGAACGCCTGGGCGATCGCCAGGCCCAGCCCTCGGGCCGCTCCGGTCACCACGGCGACACTCCCCCCGAGCCGCAAGTCCATGACTCTTGTCCTCGCGCGTCGTGATCTCAACGAGCCCGCGGCGCGCGGGAGACTCCGACGCCGCGCGCTCCCGCTTGGGACGGAACGATCCCTCCCCCGGCAACCCGCTTGATACGTCGACTTCACGCCCCAGACAATGGTCGCCAGGAGAATCGGCTCGTTTTCTCCCGCTGGGATCAGAATTCGCGGCGCGATCCGAAAGAATTCGTGACTCTTACCGTGGGGACCCCATCGCATGGAACCCCCGATCGGACCCGACCTGGCGAACCTTCTCGCGCGCTGGAGGGCCGGCGACGGCTCCGCGCTGGGCGAGTTGCTGGAATCGCACCGCCATTACCTGACGTTGCTGGTCCGGCTGCAAGTCGGTTCCCGGCTCAGGGTCAAGGTCGAGGTTGAGGACCTGGTTCAGGAGGCGTTCCTGGAGGCACATCACGCGGCGTCTCGATTCGAGGGAGAGACGCTCGCCACGTTCTTGGCCTGGTTGCGGAGGATCGTCGTGACCGTGCTCGCCAATCAGGTGCGCCACTACCACGGTACCCAGCGGCGCGACCTTCGCCTGGAGCGATCCCTGGCCGACGACCTGGATCGATCGTCGCGTCGGATTGAAGGGGGGCTGATCGCTCCGGGAGGAACGCCCAGCGAGGAGGCCAGCAAGGTCGAGCGGGCCCTCTGGCTGGCCGAGGCCGTCGAGGGCCTGCCCGAGGACTATCGCACCGTGATTCTTCTCCGGAATTTCGAGGACCTCTCCTTCCCCGAGGTCGCCCAGCGCATGGGCAGGTCCCTGGACAGCGTCAAGAACCTTTGGGTCCGGGCCCTCGCCCGGCTCCGTCGCGCGGCGGGCACACACCCATGATCCCCAACGATCGCGAGCCTTCCTGGAGCCAAAACGCCAGCGCCGAGGGGACCGGCGTCCACCCGTCCTCGACTTTCCAGGAGGCGAGCCTGGCGGGCACTTTGGAGCGGTTTCTGGGACTGGTCAAGACGGGCCGTCGACCCAATCGCGAGGAGTTCCTGGCCCAGCATGGCGACGATCGGTCCGTCCTGGCGGATTGCCTTGACGGACTGGAGTTCCTGCTCTCCGCCGCGCCCGCGCTGGCGGAACTGGGGGACCCCTCCGACGACGCGCCTGGGATCTCGCTGGGGCCGACGTCCCGGCTTGGCGACTATCGCATCGTCCGCGAGATCGGCCGCGGTGGGATGGGTGTGGTCTACGAGGCGGAGCAGGTCTCACTCGGTCGGCGCGTCGCCTTGAAGATCCTCCCTCTGGGCGCGGCCCTGGACCCTCGGCAACGGCAGCGGTTCCGGCTGGAGGCGCAGGCCGCGGCGCACCTGCACCATCCCCACATCGTCCCGGTCCACGCCTTCGGCCGCGATCAGGGCGTGTTGTTCTTCGCGATGCAATTCATCGAGGGAGGCTCGCTGGCCGATGCGTTGCGCGATCTCAGGAATGATCGAGGCGCGGTGGCTCCCGGTCGCGATCCGAACGGGACGACCCCGGGCGGCTCGGCGGCCTCGGCGTTCGGTTCCTCCCGACGGGATCGCGCGTTCTTCCGGAGGGTCGCCGAGCTGGGCGTTCAGGCGGCGGAAGCCCTGGAGCACGCCCACGCGCTGGGGGTCGTCCATCGCGACGTCAAGCCGGGAAACCTCCTGATCGATCAGGAGGGCGCGCTCTGGGTGGCCGACTTTGGGCTCGCCAGGCTCCACGACGAGCCGGGCCTCACGCGCACGGGAGACGTCCTGGGCACGCTCGCCTACATGAGTCCCGAGCAGGCCCGTGGCCTGCGCAACGTCGACTCGCGGGCCGACGTCTACTCGCTTGGCGCGACCCTGTACGAGCTGGCGACTCTCCGCCCTCCGTTCGAGGGTCGAGAGCGACAGGAGGTCATTCGAGCGATCGTCCACGACGACCCCGTTCCTCCTCGTAAGCGCGACCCGGCGATCCCCCGCGATCTGGAAACGGTCATCCTCAAGGCCATGGAGAAGGAACCGAACGCCCGATACCCCAGCGCCCGGGCGTTGGCCGACGACCTTGGCCGGTTTCCGGCGGACGTCCCGATTTTGGCCAGGCGTCCCGGGCCCGTCGAGCAGGCGGCGCGCTGGGTCCGAAGACACAAGGCGGTCGTCGCCACGGCCGCGATGGGGATCTTCGACGCGACCCTGGTCGCCCTGGTTCTCATCTGGCGTGAGTCGCAGGCCACCCACGACGCCTTGACCAAGGTCCAGTACGAACTGCGACGTCAGCGCGATCTCGTCGCCTCCTCGATCCGAGCGGCCGACCAGATCACCTACGCCGCCATGGGCCAGCTTCACCAGCTCGACCCGACCGGGGGCGGCGAGATTGGGAGTTTCTACCGCGAGGCCCTGCGCTATTACGAAAACGTCGCGGCGCAGGACTGGGACGACCCCGCGATGCGTTCCACACGCGCCGCGGCGCTGCGGCGCGTCGGGTTCATCCGCATGATCCTCCGTTACGTCAAAAAGCAGCCCGACTTCCAGAACGCCGACGCCGAAGGGGCCTACGCGGAGGCCCTCGCCGTCGCCGAGGAAGTCCTTCGGGCCGAGCCCGACGACCCCCGACACCGCGAGGATCTCGTCGACATTCTCGGGGAAGTGGCCCAGCTTCAACGTAGCCTGGGAGGAACCCAGGCCGCCCTGCCATACCTCCGTCGCCGCGTCGAGGCGCTGCGTCCGTTCTTGAAGAACGGCACCGAACGACCCTCCCGCCTGGCCAAATGCGCGGGGGCCTTTCTGGGAGCGCGGCGGGCGCTGCTTGAACTGGGACGGACGGAGGAGGCGGATTCCCTCCTCGTGGAACTGCGCGCGGCGCTGGACGCGGTCGGACCCTCCGCGACGCCCGAACGTCGCGAGGACGCCGCCAAGGCGGAGGTGGCGCTGGCCAGGGAACTCGGCGGGCCCCCAAGTCACGATCGGGACGAGGCCGCGACGCGGCTCCGTCACGCCCTGATTCTCAGGCCTCGCGACCCGGTGGCCTCGAACCGTCTGGCCTGGCTGCTGGCCAGCCGACCCGACCTCCGGCCTCACGACCCCGACGAGGCGGTCATGCTGGCTTCTCTCGCGGTCGAAGCGGGAGCGGGGCGTGAAGCCTGGAACACCCTGGGCGTCGCCCTTTACCGGAGGGGCGACCTACCGGAAGCCAGAAACGCCCTGGAAAAGTCGATCGAGGGGACCGGAGGCACCCCTCATGACTGGCTCTTCCTCGCGATGATCGACGCCAGGCGGGAAAAGCCCGACGAGGCCAGGGCCTGGTACGACAAGGCCGTCGAAACCCTGGAGTCACGCCGCGCGCGCTCGACGGAACTCGACCTGTTTCGTCAGGAGGCCGCCCGAGCGCTCGGCCTTGCGGACGGCGATCCGTCCCAGGTGGATTGATCCAATCAGGAACGGGCTGGGAATCACCGAGACTCCTCGCCGATCTCCACCGCGAGACGATCCAACCGCCTTGGTCGGAGAGGACTGGATCGGTTTTCGGGTGGTGAACGGCGAGAAGTCTCGAATAACCTTCCGAGATTCGTCGGGTGGCCGGGGCCGTGGGAGAAACCACCTTCACTTCAGGATCAATGATGAACCCCGAGCGCGGCCGCGGTAACTTAGAGTGGCCGAGGTCTCTCAGTCGAGAATCGCCAGGACGGACGAGATTCCAGACTGATTCAGAATTATTCGAATCGCGATGGGTTCTGGGACCGCTGGAACGGTGGTCCCCATCGCGTGACGACACGACGACCGCGAGAGCTGTCACAGGTCACGTCGATCAAGACGCTCCAGTCACTCCTGGCCATTTGGGCGGCCGGTCGATTTAGTGGGGTCGGCCGCGGTCGCTTTGGAGGATGGCCCCAAGCGGAGGAATGTCGTGCTTGAACGCCTGAGGAACTTGACAGATCAACTGACAGGGGAAGCGACCAAGGCCGCCAGCGGCCTCACAGGTGTGATCGGATCGCAGGTCGGCAACCTGACGGATAGCGCCAGCGTCGCGGCCGTCGCGGCGAGCGATCACGCGATCCGCATGGCCACCAATCAGATGGGTAACGCGCTGCGGATCGCCATCGACCAACTCAACCAGCGCCCGCTGCCAGCTCCAAGCGTGACGCTCTGCGCGTCCGTTGGCCTGGGCGCGACCATGTTGCAAATGCAGATCGTCGTGACCGACAGCCACCTTCAACGGCGAGAGGGCGGGAGTGCCTCGTCCGCGGCTCAAGAGAGGGAGTCCGTGCTCACGGCATCTCCCGTACCAAATCAACGTTGTGAGGCGGAAGGGAGTATCGTCCCCGGGGAGGCCGATTCCGACTCCGTGCGAGATTCTCAGAGGGCATCGAGCGACTGAAGGAGCCTTCCATGCGATTGGTTCGATGTGTTCCCGCGACCGTCGCCGCGACGGTCGCGGCCCTGTCGTGGCCCGGCCCGACGATGGGCCTCGACAGGGACACGGCGACCCTCAAGATCAAATCGGTCAAGGTCCGCGCGACGAAGCCCGGCGGAGCGTCCTGGGACGTCGGGGGCGGCGCGCCGGACCTGAGGGTTTCCATTCAGAAGAAGTCTCGTCACGCGGGCGAGAAGTTCATCAGCCAGGTGAAGCCAGACACCTTCGAGGCGACATACGAGGTCGAGACGCTTCGAGTCGAGGATGGGGATACGATCGAAGTTCTCGTCGTCGACGAGGACGCGGTCAATCATGACCTCGTCGGCAAGGTCTCCAAGAAAATCACTGGGGAGATGATCCGAGCGGGCGAGGCCGAATGGTCATTCGGCGAGGTGCTTTCCATGAGGATCGCGTTCGTCGACTGAGGCGCCGGGGCGGCCTTCACCCGCGGCGAATTGAGCAAGCGGAATAACGGCGTCGACGCGGGTTGAGGACCACGCGACGCGGGCCGATCCACGACCGTGAGCGGGTCGCCAACACGCGGCGAACCCGCTATCCACGAGCCTTGGGACCCTCCCCCGTCCGGCCGGCCGTCGGACCTTCCCCGGGCGGAGGTATCCCGGAACGTTGGAAGTTCGTTGAGGGGCGCGTGTGCTCGCCCTGCGCGGCGGTCCGCCCACCGATCCGACCGCCGCGACGCGACCGAGTTCAGACCGCCACCACCACGCTGCCGTGCACGACCGCGTCATCCAGGACCAGCGACGAGGCGTGGGCGGGGGGCACGGCGTCGGATCGATATTCCCGTCCCTCCCCCACCGCGGGTGCGGGCTCCCATTCGGCCTGCCGGAGCTTGCCCAGAAGCCCGACGACGTCGTCGGGTTTCGGGGGCGTCTCCGCGGGCCTGGATTCGAGCGCGTCCATCACCATCCCGGTGAGCAGCCTGGACCAGACCTTTTGACACGTCGCCGGCTTGTCGAACACGTCGATCGCCACGACGTTCGGACCGACCGCGACGGCCAGGCCGGTCGCCCCGTTGACGTACTCCAGCCGAGAGCGAAACTCGTCCAGGCGTCCCCGGTGCGTCTCGTACGTGTCGGCCATCGCCGCCGTCGGCGAGTGCGATCCCAGGGCGCCCATCTGCCGGGTCACTTCCCGCCAGATCGCGCCTTGATCCGACGTGTGCCCCGCCCCCGCCCGCAGCGAGGCGCTGGTGGTCCCCTTCAGAAGGTGCCGCAATTGCGGCGACGAATGCGATCCACTGGAGCCGAAGGTTTTGCCCCGATACCGCCAGCGCCCCTGTTCGACGCAGCTTACCGGGATCGTCGTCCGGGAATGCGCGGCGATCAGGACCGACGTGTTGAGCACTCGGTTTTGCTTGGCCCCCTGAAGTTCCTCCCCTTCCAGGAAGAGAACCCGCTGGTCCCCCTGGTTGGTCACCAACAGAGTCGGAACGCTTCCGCTCTCGTTGACTTCCTCGACGGTGACGGCGCCAGCCTGGATCGCCTCGTCGGAGAGGCGGTATTCCAGGTTCGACTCCGTCGGCGCGAACAGGGGGAACACCGTGAGCGCCTCGTACGTGATCGCGTCACCAACACGAACGTCCGGGATTCGCGTGACCATGGTCATTCCTCAATTCTGACAGGCCAGTGGAGACGTCTCCATCGACAAGTACGGAACCGTCGAGGTTCAGTGTCGCGACGGGTGACCGGTGCTGGGCGCCACGCGGCTCGTGCACCGACCCCATGACGTCCGGTCCCAGACCACGGCTTGAAGTCGGGCCGGGGCACACGGCGGTCGCATCAATCGACACCCCTCGCTAGAAACAGGACGCGCGCCTCGGTTACGCTCGTGCGCGCGATTTCGCGATCCGAGGCCGATTCCTCCGACTTCGGAACATCGATTGTCTTATTTCCTCGACACCTTCACGATCGCCATGACCCCTGAAGAATTCCGAGTCGTCGGCCATCGGCTCATCGACTGGCTCGCCGACTATCGCGCGCACCTCCACGAACGCCCGGTGATGGCCATTACGCCCCCTGGCTCGATCCGGCGCGCGCTGCCCGCGTCCCCTCCAGAGGAGGGCGAAGGCTTCGACGGCGTCTTTCGAGACCTCGACCAGGTCATCGTGCCAGGGCTCACGCTTTGGCAACATCCGTCGTTTTTTGGCTACTTTCCCTCGGCGTCTCCCCTTTCCAGCGTGCTGGGAGACGTCCTGAGCACGGGCCTGGGGGTCCTGGGCTTGTCCTGGCAATCCAGCCCGGCGCTCACGGAGGTGGAGGAGGTCGTCAACGACTGGCTTCGCCAGATGGTCGGCCTGTCCGAGGATTGGTCGGGTGTGATCCAGGACACGGCCTCGACCAGCACGCTGGTCGCCTTGATTTGCGCGAGGGAGCGCGCGACCGGCTACGCCATGGCGCGTGAGGGCTTGCAAGGCGAGCCCCGGCCGCTGGTCGTCTACGCCTCCGACCAGGCGCATAGCTCGGTCGCCAAGGCGGCGCTTCTGGCGGGCTTCGGGCACCAGCGACTTCGGCTCATCCCCCACGACGAGAACTTCGCCCTCGACGCGGCGATTCGCCAGGACCTCGACGAGGGTCGGCTCCCCTGCGCCGTGGTCGCGACGACTGGCACGACCGCCTCGACGGCCTTCGATCCGCTCGAACCAATCGCCGCGCTCGCCCG